>NZ_CAMLOV010000005.1 GCF_946481715.1 uncultured Mucilaginibacter sp.
AAATACATAACAGGATTATATCAAAATCTGTAAACTTTTTTTAGGACGATACAGACAAAAGTGTTCCACCCGGGGTGTTCCAAAGCGTTTCACCGTTTATATAAAGTGCTGAATATCAACAATAATACCGTTCCAGGATGTTCCACAAAATTACTTAAATAACTGACAATCAACAATAACGCTGTTCCAAAGTGTTCCACATCCAAAGTGGAACACCTAAGAGCCAGGCAGGCCTTAGAAAAAAGCCAGCATTATCGGCTAATTTTTAAAGGCCTTCTGATACATTAGCGGGCTTTTGCCGGTTATCTCTTTAAAGTATTTGTGGAAGCTGGCAAAATTGTAATAGCCGCTCTGGTAACAGATCTCTTTTACGTGCAGTTTATCTTCTATCAGCAGTTTGCAGGCATGGCCTATCCGTATCTCGTTAATAAAGCGCGAGTAGGTTTTACGGCTGCGTAGTTTAAAATATTTGCAGAACGATTTTGGGCTGATACGGGCAACCTCGGCAATTTCCTCTAAAGATATTTTCTTTTTAAAATTAGCTATCGAATAATTATAAATATCATGTATCCTGTTCTTCTCGGGCTCCTGAAAATTATGACTAAAACCAATCGATGCAAGCCGGGCTACTTCTTTGCACTCGCCAATGGCCTGCAGCGCTTCCATTAATAATATAATTTTACGCGAACCTTCGGCACCGAGTATTTTCTCTACCAGTTGCCCTATTGCTTGTTTGTCGCCACCAGCAATTTTAACACCGCGCTCGGCCAGGTCGATAATAGATCTGATGCCGCTGTTTTCGGGTAGGTTTATAAAGGCCTCGCCCCAAAAATTGCGGTCGAAATGCACTACGCTTACATCAGTATTGGCTGTTCCATCGTTGTTGAAATACCGCTCGTCAAATTTCCAATAGTGCGGAAGGTTGGGGCCAAGCAGCACCACATCGCCATTTCCAAACGTGCTTATGTTATCGCCCACAAATTGGGTTCCGCCACCATTTTTAAAATATACCAGCTCCACTTCGGCATGATAGTGCCAGCGGTTGTTAACGTTTGGTGCAGTATCCCTCCGCGCGCTAAAAGAACTGGCGGCATCCTGCGATAACTTCAGTAGTTGAGGTTTCATTTACTTAATGGCCATTAAAGGGGCGGCATTGATTTATGGGTACAATTAAATAAATAATACGCAAAACGCCGCATTTAATTGTTATTTTACCAATATCACTTAATAATTAGGTAATTAAGCAAAATTATGCCGGTAACTATTTGCTTTTTAAGTATGGTATTACCGACACTATAAAACAAAAAGAGAGGCAGCACAAATTTGTACTACCTCTCAAATCATATCGTATTTTCCGCGCAAGGCGTAACTGCCCGCCGGTTTTGAAACCTATATGTAGCGGTTTACCAGGTTCTCCAGGTATTCCTGCCTGCCGCTTTTGGCTGCCGGCTCGCCATTGCTTGCTGCATAGTTGCGCAAATCTTCTAACGAAAGCTTGCCGTTTTCATAATCCTTTCCAGCGCCGCTGTCGAACGATGCGTAACGGTCTGTCCGTACTTTTTTGTAGTCGGATTTTTGCAGGATGTTATCCGCAATGATCAATGCCCTTGCAAACACGTCCATCCCGCCAACATGGGCGTAGAAAAGGTCTGCAGGGTCGGTAGAGTTACGACGGATCTTCGCATCAAAGTTGATGCCTCCGCCTGCAAAGCCACCTGCCTCTAATATGATCAGCATGTACTCTGCCACTTCATTCACATCGTTCGGGAACTGGTCGGTATCCCAGCCGTTTTGTGTATCGCCGCGGTTAGCGTCTATCGAACCCAGCATGCCGCTATCGGCAGCTACCTGCAATTCGTGCTGGAACGTGTGCCCGGCCAAAGTGGCGTGGTTTACTTCCAGGTTCAGTTTAAAGTCGTCGGTCAAGCCGTATTTCTGTAAAAAGCCAAATACGGTGGCAGCATCGTAATCGTACTGGTGCTTAGTTGGCTCGCAAGGTTTCGGCTCGATAAAGAAAGTGCCTTTAAAGCCTTGCTTGCGGGCGTAATCTTTCGCCGTATGCAGGAATTTGGCTAGGTGCTCCTGCTCGCGTTTCATATCAGTATTCAGCAGGCTCATATAGCCTTCGCGCCCGCCCCAGAAAACGTAGTTTTCGCCGCCAAGGGCTATGGTAGCGTCAATGGCAGCTTTTACCTGCGCGCCGGCATGCGCCAACACATGGAAATCGGGGTTGGTGGATGCGCCGTTCATATAACGGGCATGGCTGAATACGTTGGCAGTACCCCACAGTAGTTTTACGCCACTGGCGGCTTGTTTTTGCTTAGCGTACTCTACCAAAGCTTGCAGGCGTTTTTCGTTATCAGCTACGTCGTTTGTATAATCAACCACGTCTATATCGTGAAAGCAGTAGTACGGCAGGTTCATTTTGGTAATGAACTCGAATGCTGCATCCATTTTATCTTTGGCGCGCTCAACTGCGTCTGCCTTGGCATCCCATGGGAAGATATGCGTTGCACCGCCAAAAGGGTCGGCGCCGCTGCCATTGAATGAGTGCCAGTAAGAACAGGCAAAGCGCAAGTGCTCTTTCATGCTTTTGCCGGCTACTACTTTGTCCGCATCATACCAGCGGAATGCCAGTGGGTTGTCTGACTCCAGCCCTTCATAATTTATTTGCCCTATTCCTTTAAAGAATTCTTTTTCGCCTGTTACAATTGCCATTTTATAGAAATTTAATGTTTTTTGGTTTTATAGTAATTTTAGTTTTTTTTATTAATCAGCTAAATGCTTGTCGAGGATGGCTTTCCAATCCTGGTAAACTTCCTCAAAGGCTTCGGTGTTTTTTGGCTCTACATAAGCTTCCGCATTAGTATTGCTAAACGCCTCAGCAGCCGAAGCAAAAATCTCGGCACCTATACCGGCCCCTATGGCTGCCCCAAGGCTGCCGTCGTTATTGTAAAGCTCTACTGCCAAGCCCGTAGCATCTACAAACGATTCGGTAAAAACATTGCTCAGGAACATGTTTGATTTGCCCGCCCTTACAACGCTTGGGCTCATCCCATTCTCCCGCATAATATCCAGCCCGTAACGGAATGCACAGGCAATACCTTCCTGCGCCGCGCGGAAAACATGCGCCGGTGTATGCAGGTTAAGGTCGATATTGTGCAAATGCGCGCCAACTTGTTTATTGTTCAGCATCCGCTCGGCGCCATTTCCAAATGGAAGTATCCGCAAGCCGCCGCTGCCAATTGGTGCTTTCGCCGCTTCGGCATTCATTTGGCTGTAGCTAATGTTATTTGCAAAGGTGTTTCTTACCCAGCGGTAAAGGCTACCCGTTCCGTTTATGCAAAGCAAAACGCCAAGGCGTTTCTGTTCGTTGGTATAATTAACATGCGCAAACGTGTTTACGCGCGATTGAGGGTCGTAAGCCAGTTCGTTGCTTACACCATATATGACGCCGGATGTGCCTGCCGTAGCTGCTACTTCGCCGGGATTTAGTACGTTTAAAGATAACGCATTATTAGGCTGGTCGCCTGCTTTGTAGGTTACCGGTATGCCGGTTGTTAGCTGCAATGCAGCAGCTACATCGGCAGTGACCCTGCCATGCGAAGAAAACACCGGTTTTACTACCGGGAAGAGGCCGTCGTCGAAACCAAAATAATCGGTAATGTCTTTTGATAGCCCGTTGAACCGGAAATCGAAGAAGATACCTTCGGACAATGCCGAGGCGGAAGTTGTTGCTTCGCCGGTGAGTTTCATGGCAATAAAATCGCCGGGGAGCATCACTTTATCTATTTGCGCATAAATTTCCGGCTCGTTCTGTTTTACCCATGCCAGTTTTGATGCCGTAAAATTACCGGGCGAGTTGAGCATGTGCGACAAGCAGGCTTCATGCCCGATATCTTCAAATGCCTTATCGCCTATAGCTACCGCGCGGCTATCGCACCAAATGATGCTGTTGCGCAGCACCTGGCGGTCTTTATTTACCAAAACCAGCCCGTGCATTTGGTATGCAATGCCAATAGCTGCAATATCTTTGGGATTGTAGCCACCTTTTTTATGGCATAATGCTATGGCCTGCCCGGTTTGCTGCCACCACATATCGGGTGCCTGCTCTGCCCAGCCTGTTTGCAAAGAGATGATCGGCGATTCTTCCTCCGGGTACTGGGCACTGGCTATGGATTGCCCCGTAGCAACATCGATCACAGACACTTTGACAGACGAGGTACCCAAATCGATTCCTAAAAGCAGCATTTATTTGTATTTTGTGAATTTTTATAATTGATTGGGGTAAAATTAAATTATTTTTTAGATATGCAATCGATTGTTGATATTTATTTTTCCGATTTTTGCAATTAACTATGAAACCTAAAAAAAGAGTAACCATTTACGATATTGCCGCCAAGCTAAATGTTACTCCTTCATCTGTATCGCGGGCGCTTAATAACAGCAATTATGTTAATGAGGCCACTAAGCAGCTCATCTTAAAAACGGCACAAGAATTAAACTATAAAAGGAATACGCTTGCATCCAACTTGCGCAAAGGGCAAAGCAAAACCATTGGCGTGGTTGTACCCCGTATAAACCAAAACTTTTTTGCCAATATCATCTCGGGTATAGAGGACGTTACCTATAAGCAGGGGTATAATCTGATCATATGCCAATCGAACGAACTTTATGAGCGTGAGGTGCAATGCATCAATACGTTGATAAACCATGATGTAGATTGTATCGTTATATCCATATCGGTACAAACAACTGATTACAGCCATTTAAAAAATGTAATGGAACACAATATCCAACTGATACAGTTTGACCGTGTTGCTGATGAGCTGGAAACGCTAAAGGTACTGAACGATAACGAGCAGGCCACATTTGAGGCAGTGAGCCATATGATAAGCGAAGGCTACAGCCGAATTGCCCTTTTGGAAGGACCGCAAAACCTGAATATATTCCGGCAGCGGAAAGAGGGCTATCTGCGTGCATTAAAAACGCATGGAGTAATGATAAACGAAGAACTTATTATAGAAAATGCCTGGACCAAAGAACTTGGGGCCAATGCCACCCGCAAACTCCTGAGCCTGCCAAATCCGCCGGATGCCGTATTTGCGTCTACATCTGATTTTTCGGCGCTCGGCGTACTGGAAGTTGCTACCGCGATGAATATAAAAGTACCTACAGACCTTGGTATCTGCGGTTATTCGAATGAGGATTTTACCGAAATTACCAGCCCCTCTATAACCACTATAGACCAGTTTAGTAATAACATGGGTAAAACCATAGCCAACCTTTACTTTCAGGAAATGGAAAGCGCCGAAACGCTGGTAGTACATAAGGTAATCAGCATAAAACCAAAACTGATCATCCGTGCCTCAACACAAAGGGTAAAATAACCAGTTGGCTCAAACTAATAAACCTGCCTTGGGCCTGTTGCCAGAGGTACGCCCGTATACCAATGGCTACAAACCTATTTGGCTATTCTATTACTAAGAAACACTATTAGTTTTTCAACCATTCCGAAGGTATCTCCTTCGGCTCCGAACCGTTCAGGCTGTATTTTAATTTCAGGGCAAAACCACCGCCGCCTTCAATAAAATCGAGCGCAACAGCCTGCAACCCTTTCTTTAAGGCAACCTGCCCGTTTTTTTCTATCGCGGCATGCAAGCCGTCGTTATCCACCACATCACGGGCGGCAATTTTTAACGTACCGCCATCATCGCAGGTAAGGTAAAAGCTGTAAATACCATCTGCGGGGATATCAAAGTAACCCCGGTATTTTATAGCAAAGCTTGGCGCTTCGGCCTTTTTGGGTACCGTGATGCCTTGCACTGTGAACGTGGTATCGGGCTTGGTGGTGGGTATCAGCCCTGTGTTTTTGTAAAATTGCCTGTACTCGCTGCAAATAAGCCCGTTTTGTACCTGTTGTACCGGGGCAGGTTCT
Organism: uncultured Mucilaginibacter sp.; assembly: GCF_946481715.1. The sequence continues at coordinate 5,939 of NZ_CAMLOV010000005.1, forward strand.
GCCAGCGTTTGTTTTTGATATTGCAGGTCGTAAACATCGCCCATACCGCCATCTGGTTTAAAAGCAGCAACACGTATCCGCTGCGATGTTTTAATGATTAACGGCTCGTTTAATACAGCGGACGTCAGGTTTGGTAAAGTACCATCTGTAGTATAATGTATAGTTAAGCCGGGCAGGGGCTTTTTAATGTCAAGCGTATCCCGATCGGTAAACACATTGGAGGACAAAAATCCGTCAAGGTCGGGCAGCCGGTAATGTACCTTTAAAATATCCAGCCGCCCGTATTGCGCCATTAAGCGTTGCCTGTACGATGGGTAGTTTCGCTTATACGTCCACAGCACCTCGGCCAATGCGGTCATGCGTGGCATAAACATGTAATCGGCGCGGTTTTCTGTTGGGATGTATTCTGTCCAGATGTTAGCCTGGGCACCTATAATGTTCTTTGCCTCATCAGTTGTTAAACCTTTCGGTATAATTTCAAAGTTGTAAACGTTGAGTATGGAATTCTTATCCGGCGGCACGTCAAAATACAATGGCGCGCCGGGTGTCATAATTACCTTGTTACCGTTCTTTGCCGCTTCTACAGGGGCTTTCGGCACCCAGGTACGCCAGTACATAATCACAGCTGTGTTACTTATACCACCTTCCAATACCTCGTCCCACCCTATCAGTTTACGCCCTTTAGCGTTAAAAAACTTCTCCATATTATTAATGAAATAGCTTTGCAACTCGGCGGTATTTTTCAGTCCCTCCTTTTTCATCAGCGCTTTGCACTCTTCAGATTTTGCCCAAAGCGAGCGGTCGACCTCATCGCCACCAATGTGGATGTATTTGGATGGAAAAATATCCATTATTTCGCTATACACATCCTGCGCAAACTTAAAAGTTGATGGCAGGCATGGGCATATCGGCGTAGAAAACAATTCGCCAAATTTGCTTCCGCCATCGCAACTTAAATAAGGGTATTCGTTTATAGCGGCCATCATGTGGCCGGGCATGTCAATTTCAGGTATGATATCAATTTTGCGGGCAGCGGCATACGCAACCAATTCTTTCAGTTGGGCCTGGGTATAAAAACCGCCGTACAAAGTTTTGCCATTTTTTTGGATGATATGCGTTTTATCTATCTCAAAATCGGGGTTATCAGCGGCGCGTTTTATACAGGCGCTATCCTGGTTATTGAAGGTACGCCAGGCTCCGTTTTCGGTCAGTTTAGGATATTTTTTTATCTCCACGCGCCAGCCCTGGTCATCGGTTAAATGCAGGTGGAACTTATTGAATTTATAAAGCGACATGATATCGATAAACTTATGCAAGTAGGCTATCGAGAAAAAATGCCTGGATACATCCAGGTGCATACCGCGGTAGGCGTACGCAGGTGCATCATTTATAGCAACGGCGGGCAAGCTTAAACTTTTTACCGCTTTAAGGCCGGCGCGTTCTGCTGTTGCCGGCAACAATTGCCTCAATGTTTGCACGCCCATAAACATCCCCCTGGCCGTTTTGGCCCAAATGGCCACCTGCGCCGGGGTTATCGTCAATTTATACCCTTCATCCGCTTTTATGCTACCATCATATTTAAGGCTGATAGATTTACCGCCGGCGGTTGTGCCATGCTTTAACTTTTTGCCGAAGCTATTGGCAAGCAACTGGTTTAAAATAGCTGCCTCGTTTTTAAAGGTAGCTGCTGCCGTTATTGTAGTGGCGGGCGTAATAACAAAGCTACCGCTGGCCGGCACCAGGTTGGAGGGGTACGGTACAATCGGGTAGCGCATATCGGTTTGTTGCGCCGGGGCAGTTGCAACACCTAATGTTATAAAGGAACAAGCTAAAACTGCAGCTTTATATAATTTCATCAAAGGGCTATTTTAGTACGTTATTTTTAAAGTTGCGGCGTAGTGGTTACCGGGATTATTTTGGATAGCTGCGGGAATGGTTATCGACAGGTCATCGCCCGTTTGTTTATATTTAAGGCTTTGCTTAGAACCCAGCATGGCTACTTTTTTAACCGCCTTTATGTTATTAAGCTTTACCGTTACAGTTTTGCCCAACTTCAATCCATCATTATCGGCTAAAATAAAGCCGTATATGGTATTTGCGTTTTTTGCTTTGGTATAGTATATATTCCCTGTAGAATACGGAGCAACAGATTGTGAGCCGTAAATACCCTCGCCATTAATTTGCATCCAGGTGCTAACTTCTTTTAGGCGCGAGTACGCAACCGGATCCCAATCGCCATCGGGGCCGGGACCTATATTCAATAACAAGTTACCTCCGCGCGATACGATCTTCACCAAAAGCTGTATAATTTGGGTTGCCGATTTGTAGTGATCATTTGGTACATAACTCCACGAATCGCCCATAGTTATACAGGTTTCCCAGGGATGGTCCAGCGGAGTTTCGGGTACCTGCTGTTCGGGCGTGGTATAGTTTTCAAACTCGCCGGTTACGGTACGGTCTACCACTATCAAACCGGGTTGTTTAGACCTGGCCATACCCACAATTTTAGCCATATCAATATCCTGGTTAAATTTGATGCCGCGTTGCCAGTCAATAGCGGTATCGATAGTGTTTTTTGGCCTAACCCATCCGCCATCCAGCCAAAGTATATCAACCTTGCCATAATCTGTCATCAGTTCGCCTATTTGGTTATAGGTAAAATCTTTAAACTTCTGCCATTTGTCGGGGTGCATTGCAGGGTCGTAGTTTACGTTGCGGTCTTTCGGCGGGAAATATGGCCACCAGTAATCTTCAGAATGCCAGTCGGGTTTGGAGAAATACGCGCCTATCATAAAATTTTCCTTACGGAAAGCATTAAAGATCTCGCTGGTAACATTACTGCGCGGATTGGCGGAGAACGGCGTTTTTACCGAGGTTATTTTATAATCTGTTTGTTTAGTATCAAACATGCTGAAGCCGTCGTGGTGCTTGGTGGTAAATATCACATACTTCATTCCTGCAAGTTTGGCGGCAGCTACCCATTTCTCCGGGTTAAACTTTGTTGGGTTAAAGGTGGTTTGGAGGTTTTCGTAGGCCTTTACGTATCCGTTATAAGTGGCGCCGTAGGGGCCTTTGCGCTGTGTCCAGCCTTCGTCTTCGGGGCAAATACTCCAGCTCTCTACCACGCCCCATTGGCTGTAAGTGCCCCAGTGCATAAATAGCCCAAACTTAAGGTCCTGCCAATTGCTTAGTTTTTTTTGCACCAATACATCCGTTGGCGCCTGGTAGGTTTTAGACATGTTGTGCTGCTGGCCAAGCAAAACGGCAGTGTTTACCACCATCAAAAGCAAGGCGAAGGTTCTTTTTATCATCTGTTTATTTAATTTATATGGCGGTGATTTGTATTTATTGACAATTTTTTACGCGTTTTTGCCTACACGGGCCCCATTTTAATAATAAGCGCAGCGTTTCTCTATAATTTTCATGTTAAAACATTGCAACTTATTGTATTTTATACACTTTGCGGGCTTTTTTTTGATTCAAATGCACTATTGCATTGCAAATTATCCTTTTCGCTTAATGTATTACTCACACTAAGTTGGCAATCTTTTTAAAAAAATTTAAAAAAGACGCAAAGTTGTTGTTATTTTCGGCTTAATGTCCTATTATTGTTACGTACAGGTTAAACGGCTTGCCAGCTTACAAATTAAGTAACACCTTGAAGAACAAAAACGCTAATATTGCCGAATTATGGAGCCTTGTTTGCAACCAGGACGATGAAAAAGCATTTGAGCAGTTATTTTACGCCTTAAACAAGCCCCTAATTAAGTTTTGTGTTTTATACGTACGCCAAAACGAAGTGGCAGAAGATATCGTATCCGAATTATTTGTAAAGTGCTGGCAAAACCGCCAAAAACTTTGCGGCATAAATAACCCTGCTACCTATTTATATATAGCTGTAAAAAACCAATCGCTCAATTACATCAAAAAGTATTCGAATGTCCACGTGGTGCAGATAGAGGATACGGATGAATTTGCCCTGGTAAACACCTATAATCCACAAAAAGAGCTCGAGAAAAAAGAGCTTGTATTTAAGTTGGATAAAGCCATCAGCGCTTTGCCGCAACAATGCCGCATCATCTTCAGGCTAATTAAAGAAGACGGCATGAAATATAAAGAAGTTGGCGAAGTATTGGATATATCCCCCCGAACGGTACAAACCCAGTTGTTCAGGGCTTTAAAAAAACTAAGCGTGGTTTTAGATGCCGACCAAAAGCGTGCCCCGCGTACTTCTGCCACCCCTCTGCTTATTTGTTTGCTGGCAACGTTTATAGCAAGTTATTTTTTCCTTTAATATACTTGGTTAATCGCCCGATTTTCTCCGGCTATTTTATAATTCCTTTACATTCCCTGCTTCATTAGCCCTTACCCCGCCTTTGCCAGGCTTTTTTTGTTAACAAATTCACTGTCATTATCATAGTGTATCGCTCACACTCATAAATTTTCAACAAAAAATTTAAAATATTTACAAATCATGTAGGCAATGTTAAGTTTTTAATTGTCCATACCCCTGAAGCCGGCTTAATGCCAACACCAAACAGCATTTAACGCAAGCATAAGCCATAACCGGTATTAAACAATAAAAACTAAACGAGTTGCCTATGTAAATTAAGTACCTACCCACCCCAAAAAGCATAGTTACCTGGTGGAACTACCGCTTAGCCAAAACTAAAACTGTTTATGCAAAATGCCCGAAACACGGGATTTTGAAATTAACCCCACTTTAACTAATTAAATATGGAATTTTTTAAACATCCAATGGGTGTAAGAAATAGGTACCGGATGTCTGATGCGCTCCCGGTATGTAAAGTTGCCCTGGCATTCCTGGTAATTGCAGGCATGCAATTGCCGGCCGTTGCGGCTCCCTTAAACGCAACCGCCACAAATTTCAATAAAAGCAAATTTGTACCGGTTACCGGTATAGTTACCGATGAAAACGGCGAAGCGCTGATTGGCGTAAGTGTTGCTATAAAAGGCACCGGCACCGGCACCCAAACAGACGTAAGCGGTAAATTTACTCTTGATGCCCCTGCAAATACCACCCTTGTATTTAGCTACGTAGGTTTTAAAACGCAAGAAGTTGTTTTTACCGGTAGCCCGCTTAGGATTAAGATGGTATCTAACACAAAGCTACAGGAAGTTGTAGTAACGGCGTTGGGTATAAGTAAAGAACAGAAAAAATTAGGTTACTCCGTATCAACCGTAAATGGCGATGCTTTAAATAAAGCTAAAGAATCAAACGTGGCCTTATCATTGCAAGGCCGTGTTGCGGGTTTAAGTGTTGGCGCATCAAACGGTGGCCCAGGTTCATCTGCAAGGGTGTTGCTACGTGGTCTAACCAGCTTTACCGCAAGCAGCCCACTTTATGTAATTAACGGTGTGCCAATGGATAACACGCAGCGTGGTGCAGCAGGCGAATGGGGCGGTGCAGATTATGGTGATGGTATATCTAATATCAACCCTGATGATATCGAATCGATGACCGTACTTAAAGGTCAGTCGGCTTCTGCGCTTTATGGCTCAAGGGCTTCAAACGGTGTCATCTTAATTACTACTAAATCAGGCAAAAAAAACAGTCCGTTTGGCGTTGAATTTAACACCAACGTGCAGTTTGATAAGGCTGTTGATAACACAGACTATCAACAAGTTTATGGCCAGGGCATGCTGGTGAATGGTGTAGTTACAAAACCTACCACACTAGACTTAGCCCGTAACTCGGGTAGCCTTGCCTGGGGGTCTAAAATGGATGGATCTGATGTAACTCAAATTGACGGAAAAACGCATAAATACTCTCCTGTAAGCAATTACATTGATTTTTACCGTACAGCACCAAGCTTTACCAACACCGCATCGTTTACAGGTGGTGGCGAAACAGGTTCGTTCCGTTTATCGGCTTCAAACCTGCGTGCAAACTCAATGGTACCAAACAGCTACCTCGACAGGAAAACATTCAATTTTAACGGAAGCCAGCAGGTAAACAAAAAGTTAAATGTTAACGTAGTGGCTAACTATGTTATTGAAAATTCTAAAAATAGATCGGGCTTAAGTGACGGACCAGGCAACCCTAATAACGTACAGTTTTTAGCACCAAACCAGGACCAGGCCACTTTAGCACCAGGTACAAATGCCGATGGTAAAGAATTAACTTTTACCGACGACAGCTATGTAACCAACCCATACTTTGCCGCTAATAACTTTGTGAGCAACGTTAACCGTACACGTTTGATCTCGGCTTTATCCGGCAAGTACGATTTCACTAAATGGCTTTATGTACAAGGCCGTTTAGGTTATGATGATACCAATGATAAAAGGGTAAACATTGAGCCTACCGGTACTGGTTACCGTAACGATAACGGTACCATGAATACAAGCCAAACGCACATTAACGAGTTTAACGCCGACGTTTTGATCAATGGAAAGCATTCACTTGTTGAGGATCTGTTAGGCTTAGACCTTACCATTGGTGGCAACATCCGTAAAAGCGAGCTAACCGGTTCGTTTATCAACGGCCAAAATGGCTTTATAATTCCTTATTTCTACAGTTTAACAAACTTCAAAAGCCGCGATTCTGGTCCTCAGCTTGATCCGACCGCACAAAAGAAACAAGTTAACTCAGCTTACTATTCAGCAGATTTCTCTGTTAAAGATTACTTTGTATTAAGCACCACCGGCCGTTATGATTACTATAGCAGCATATCCAAGTCGGTAGGTCCTGGCATATTTTCGCCGTCAGTATCTGGTAGCTTTATCTTTTCTGAGTTGCACCGTATGAATGGTGTTGATTTGGGCAAGATCAGATTATCTTATGCTCAAACCAGCGCAGATCCGCTTGCTTACGCCAATTCCGTTTATTACAGCCTTAACAACTCAATCAATGGTTTCCCGGCCGCTGGTTTCAGCAGCCAGTTACCTAACCTGTTCTTAAAACCTTATACATTAAAAGAAATTGAAGCTGGTTTAGAAATGAAGTTCTGGGGCGATAGGTTTGGTTTCGACGTTACCTACTTCTCCCGTAAAACCAATAACGAGATCATCAACGGTAATTTAGACTGGTCTACCGGTTACACCAACCGTTACATTGGTACAGGTTCTACTCAAAACCGCGGTATAGAGGTTGAAGTGCATGGCACTCCTGTTAGAAAATCAGGCTTTAGCTGGACCCCATCTTTAAACTTTACGTATGTTAAAAACAAGATCCTGCAAACAGATGGTATAACCAACGCCAACATTGGCTTTGGTACATTCCGCCCTGCTGCAAGTTCGGGTATAGCTGTTACATCTCTTGTAGTTGGCTTAGCCGGACCACAGATCCTGGCTACAGATTACAAACGTGATGCCGCAGGTAACATCGTTTTTGATGCTTCAGGCCTTCCACAACGTGGCGACCTGAAAGCACAAGGCTCAACCATCCCCAAAATTTATGGTGGTTTTAACAACACGTTCAATTACAAACAATTCAATTTAGGTTTCCTTGTTGATTACCGTTTTGGCAACAAAGTGCTTTCAGCCACAGAAAACGGCAGCATTTTCAGAGGGTTAAACAAATTAACGCTGGAAGGTCGCGAAGGCGGAGTAGTGGGTAAGGGTGTTACCGAAGCAGGCACACCTAATACAGTTAGTGTGGCGGCTCAAACTTACTACCAGGCATTGGCACGTAACGTAGGCACGGTATCTGTGTTAGATGGTAGCTTTATCAAGTTACGCCAGGTAACTTTTGGGTATACCTTTAACTCAACTTTTTTAAGAGGTACTCCATTTAGCAGCATAGGCGTGTCGGCAGTTGCGCGTAACCTTTGGACTATTATGAAACATACCGACAATATTGATCCGGAGTCTGGGTTTTCAGCTGATCCGAGATACGCAGGTATAGAGGGTGCAAGTTTGCCTTTCGCCAGAACTTACGGTTTAAACGTAAACTTTAAATTCAAAAACTAAACAGATGAAAAAACGATATATTTTTAGCTTCCTGGTAGCGGGTGCTACGTTAATGGCAAGCTGTACAAAAAATTTTGAGGAGATTAACACGCAGCCAGACAGGACTACTGCCGATCTGATCAACCCAAATTACTTCATGTCGCAAGCGCAAATAACCTTTTCTCAAACCGGTTATGATCAGTTGTTGTTCCAAAGCATGTGGACACAATCTTTGGCTTCAACATTCAGCTATTACAGTAATGGTGATAAGTATGTATTTGGTGGCGGTGGTACCGGTTATTTTAACCGTACCTGGAACAGGGGCTATAGCGCCCTTACCCTGGTTGACGAAATGAAGGCTTTGATTAAGGATAAGCCCGAATTATCTAACCTTGATGCCTGCGGTACCATCTTGCGCGCAATGTTTATACAGCGTATAACAGATCTACACGGAGATGCGCCTTACTCTGAAGAAGGGCAAGCAAAAAACGGAATCTTTGAGCCTAAATTTGATTCTCAACAGGATATCTATACGGCCATACTTACGCAGCTTGACCAGGCAACGAAAGCCCTCGATGCGGCAAAAGCTGCCCCTACGGCCGATTTGTTTTACGGTGGTAACATCGCTCAATGGAAACGTTTAGGATATTCTTTAATGTTAAAGGCAGCTATGCGATTAACAAAAGTTGATGCGGCTACAGCCAAAACTTGGGCCGAAAAAGCATACGCAGGCGGTACAATGACCAGCATTGCCGATAACGCGAAAGTGATGACTGATGCTAACGGTAATACCAGCAGCAACTCTGATGCGCTATTGGTTACCGACGACTTTAGAGAAGTGCGTTGGGGCAAAACGCTGATCGACTTTATGAAATCGACCAATGACCCGCGTATTTCTGCTATTGCAGAGATAACTGCCGCTAACGGCCGCAGGGCTAATGAAGACCGTACTTTGCCCGGTATTAATACCGCAAGTTTGCAGGTAGGTATGCCAAACGGCTATACCACCGGTACATTATCTACCGCACCCGACTATCCGGGCGCAACACCTGCAGCTGATGCAAATGATGCACCTGCACCATTAGGCAAATACTCCCGCCCGCGTTTGCAGGTTTATGCGGACAGAGTAAGCGCAAACTTTATTTACACTTATGGCGAATCTGAATTGCTGCTTGCAGAAGCTGCATCAAGGGGTTGGGCAACGGGTGTTGCTGCAACACACTATGCCAACGCACTTACTGCAGATATGGCTACACTTGCACAATACAATCCATCTGCAGCCGGTGCTGTAAACGCCGGTGATATTGCAACATACGTTGCAACACACCCGTTAATGCCAGCAACTGCTTTAGAGCAAATTAACATGGAATATTACGTAGCTACTTCAACTACGTTTGATTTCAACGAAACATTTGCTAACTGGAGAAGATCAGGCTACCCGGCATTAACACCCATTGTTTACCAGGGCCAGTTCATTACCGGGCAGGTTCCACGCAGGATGCCTTATCCTACTACATTGATACAAACTAACGGTACAAATTATGCCGCTGCTGTTACACACCAGGGTGCAGATAATTTTGCTACCCGCGTATGGTGGGATAAATAATAAACACCTATTATAAAAAACCAAGGCTGCAATTGCAGCCTTGGTTTTTTTTTAAGTAAAATATAACCATTACCCATCAATAGCAATAGCTATTTTTATATTTCCCGTAATTAATAAATAACCCCCTCATTAAATGCGTTACTGTTTTTTTGGTAGTATTAAAAATATCACCCTGCTAACCCTTACTGTGCTCGCAATACCCTGCATTGTGCAAAAGGCCCATGCCCAGCAAACGTTATTTAATTTACTCCCGCCGCAGCAAACCGGCGTTATCTTCCGCAACGACCTGAAAGAAGACGAACGCCTTAACGTACTCTCCTACGAATACCTGTACAACGGAGGCAGTGTTGCCGTTGGCGATATTAATAACGATGGTTTGCAGGACCTGTTTTTTACCGGGAATATGGGGCAAAATAAGCTTTACTTAAACTTAGGTGGCTTAAAGTTTAAAGATATTACCAACGAGGCCGCTTCGGGGCTATCCGGCAGGAGCGGTGCCTGGAAAACCGGCGCAACTATGGCCGATGTTAATGGCGATGGCTTGCTTGATATTTATGTGTGCTACTCGGGATTAGGCAATGCCGATATACGCCGGAACCAGCTATTTATTAACAAAGGCAAAAACAAATTTGCAGAGAAAGCCAAAGAATACGGGCTGGATGACCCGGGCTACAGCACCCAGGCAAGTTTTTTCGATTACAATAACGATGGTAAGCTGGATATGTTCCTGCTTAACCACAACGTAAAAAAAATTAACAACATCGAACTGGCCCAGGTAAAAAGCCAAACCGATGAACTGGCCAGCAATAAACTGTTTGAAAACCAGGGCGGCCACTTTATAGACGTCTCTAAAAAAGCAGGCATTATACAAAATCCGCTCACCTTTGGGCTTGGCGTAGCCATAGCCGACGTTAATAAAGACGGGCTGCAGGACATTTATGTAACTAACGATTACAACGAACCCGATTATATATACCTTAACAAAGGCGACGGCACCTTTAGCGAGGAATCTAAAAGCATGCTAAGGCACCTTTCGCAATTTTCGATGGGGGTTGATATTGCCGATATTAACAACGACGGACTGCCTGATATCCTGACATTGGACATGCTGCCGCCAGATAACCGCAGGCAAAAACTACTGCAACTGCAGGAGAACTACGAATCCTTCGAATTGATGGTGAACCAGGGTTTGTACAAACAATATATGCGCAATATGCTGCAACTAAACAACGGCGATGGCACCTTTAGCGAGATTGGCCAACTGGCCGGCCTCTCTAATACCGACTGGAGCTGGTGCCCGCTTATAGCAGATTTTGATAACGACGGTTATAAGGATATTTTTATTTCCAACGGCTACCTGCGCGATTATACCAATAAGGATTTCCTGCGCTACTGGGGCGATTATAAAATGAAGAAAGCGATGGATAGGGAACCCACTTTGCTTATGGACCTGGTGCAGGCCATGCCATCCACTACCCTATCCAACTATATATTTAAAAACAACCACAACCTCACCTTTACGGATAAAAAGCTGGATTGGGGCGTCAACAACCCCGGCATCTCCAGCGGCGCGGTTTATGCCGATTTGGATAACGACGGCGATCTGGATATTATCACCAACAACATTAACAACGTTGCTTCCATCTTTAAAAACACCAGCCGCGAAGCAGCCAACACCAACTACATTGCCGTAAATTTAAATACCGACGGTGGCAAAATTATTGCAACCGGCGCCAAAGTTTATGTACACACCGGTAACACTACGCAATACCAGGAGCTAAACCAAAACCGGGGTTACCTTGCCTGCGTATCAACTGTGTTGAACTTTGGCTTAGGAGACACGCAAACTATCGATTCGGTAAAAGTTATATGGCCCGATAAAAGCTCACAACTGCTTACCGGCGTTAAAGCCAACCAGAGGCTGAATTTAACATATAGCGATGCAAAAAAGGGGGGCAATACCTTTACCCTATCTTCACCAAAACAGTTTTTCACCAAGGCAAAACCGTCCGTAGAATACACCCATACCGAGAATACCATTAACGATTTTAAACGCCAGCCGCTGATGCTGTTCATGGCATCCAAAACCGGGCCGGTTATAGCCAAAGCAGATGTAAATAACGATGGGCTTGAGGATATTTTTGTGGCTGGCGACCAGTCTGCCGCCGGCAAAGTGTACTTTCAAACCAAAACCGGCAAATGGCTGGTAAAGGAGGTAGCCGATATGAACGCTGAGAATACTTCGGCTGCTGCTTTTTTTGATGCCAATGGCGATGGCTTTGCCGACCTGTACCTTGCGAAAGGCGGCTATGCACTATTGGAGCCTAATACGGCAGAGTTGCAGGATAAACTGTACTTGAACGACGGGAAGGGTAATTTCACATTCAGCAGCGCCGCCTTGCCCGTATTGAATGCCAGCAGCAAATCTTGCGTACGCCCCTGCGATTATAATAACGATGGCAAAACCGACTTGTTTATTGGCGGGCGAATTGTTCCCGGCCAATACCCCATTGCACCGCGCAACTATTTGCTTAACAACAATGGCGATGGCACTTTCACCACCATCCCCGCGCCATTTAACAAAGCCGGCATGGTTACCGATGCCCAATGGGCCGACCTGGATGGCGACGGCAGAAAAGACCTCGTCGTTTGCGGAGAATTGATGCCAATTTTGATCTTTATTAACACAAAAACGGGCTTTATTGATAAAACCAATGATTTTTTTGCACAACAACAAAGCGGTTTTTGGAATAGCCTGGCCATAACCGATATAAATGGAGACGGCAAGCCGGACATCGTTGCTGGTAACCTGGGCAGCAACACGCAACTACACGCCAGCGACACACAGCCCGCAGAAATGTACTATGCCGATTTTGATAACAACGGTTCGATAGATCCTTTCCTCAATTTTTATGTACAGGGCGTAAGCTACCCCTTTGTAAGCCGCGACGAGCTAAACGACCAGATCTTCCCCATGCGGCGTAAGTTCAGGTCGTACAAGGATTATTGCGATGCTACCATGGCGCAGATATTTTCGGCAGATGAATTGGCTAAAGCAACCCGGATAAGCGCTAACAACATTGAAACCAGCGTTTTTCTGAACCGCAACGACAAGTTTGTAAAAGCCGAATTACCTATACAGGCGCAGTTTTCTTCCGTATCGCAAATACTCAGCGGCGATTTTAACCACGATGGTAAACCCGACCTGTTGCTTTTTGGCAACCATACCGATAACCGCCTTAAACTTGGTAGTTTTGACGCTAATTACGGCTGCCTGCTAACTGGCGACGGCAAGGGCGGCTTTACTTACCAAACCCAGTTTGCCTCTGGTTTTAGCGTAAATGGCGATGTAAAATCCGCTGCCGAAATAAACATTAACGGCCTTAAATACCTAATGCTGGGTATCTCAAATCAACCCCTACAATTTTACCAGGAAAACTAATGATCAAAAAGATATACTTACTCGCCTTATTTATTTGTGCAGCATATTGCGCACCAGCACAGCAGCCTAAAACGCAACTACCTGATTATCTGTATTTAGACAAAGCAATTAATTCGATATCGGCAGTAATGATACACGATGTGGTTAACCCGCCTGCTGCTGCCCGCTACTATAACTATTTTATGCTGGGCGCTTATAACCTGGTGGCTTTAAATAATAAAGAGATAGTCCCCATTGGCAATTTCATCAAAAGCTATCAAACTGATAACGCCATTAGTATTGCTGCTGATAAATACAACTACCAAATAGCCGCCGTATACTGCATTTTAGAAACCGGCAAGCTGATGCTGCCCTCGGGTTTTATGCTGCAGGATGATGAAGATAAGTATGTTGAATTGCTGAAAAAGAGTAACATCAGCGAAGAAATTATAAAAAACTCCATCGCCGCAGCGGTAGAAATGAGCAGTAAGGTGATAGCCTTTAGTCGGGGCGACAACTATAACAGGCTAAGCGGAAAACTGCGCTACACGCCTTTAAAAGGGGGTAAAAACTGGTACCCTACCCCACCCATGTATATGGAAGCGGTAGAGCCTAACTGGAAAACCGTGCGCCCGATGATGATCGATTCGTCGCGGCAGTTTATGCCGGCAAGGCCTACTCCCTTTAGCACCGACAGCACCAGCGAATTTTATAAACAAGCTTACGAGGTGTATAAAATATCGCATCACCCTTCTGGCGAGCAAGTTAACATTGCTTCCTTTTGGGATTGCAACCCTTTTGCCGTTACCACATCGGGGCATATGGCCATTGGTTTTAAAAAAATAAGCCCCGGCGGGCACTGGATGAACATTGCAGGCATCGCCGTAAAAAAGGCAAACCTGGGTTTCGATGCCTCGGTACAGGTGCTGGCTTTGGAGGGCATTACGCTAATGGATGCCTTTATTAGTTGCTGGGACGAGAAATACCGCAGCAATGGTATCCGCCCCGAAACCTATATTAACCGCTATATAGATGTTAAATGGATGCCCTTTTTACAAACGCCACCCTTCCCCGAATACCCGAGCGGGCATGCGGTGCTTTCCAATGCGTCGGCAACGGTGTTGTCTTACTTGCTGGGCGACCATTTTGCCTATACAGATGACTCCGAAATACCGTATGGCGTGGGGCCGCGCAGCTTTAAATCGTTTATACAAGCGGCAGAGGAAGCCTCTGTTTCAAGGTTTTATGGTGGCATACATTTTAAAGATGCTATTGAAAACGGCAATAAGCAAGGCCGGGAGGTAGGTGCCGATATTGTTAAGAAACTAAAAGCAGCGCAATTAAAGCCACTAATTAATTAACCAACTGTACGAATCGTACAGTTCGTACAACCTCGTACAGTTTGGATAAAATTCGCACAGTTTCGTACACTTTCGTACAGTTTCGTACAAGTTCGTACAGTTTCGTACAGCTAATTGGCCAATATCGAAAATCGGCGAAAATCGGAGCTTTTTCGGTGTTTTTCTGTGGTTTTCGGGCTAATCTGTGGTTATCTCCGGTTCTGTCAAAAAAAGGGTATTTTGACTCTGCCGGCCGAGGCCCGGCAGAGTCAAAACGCAAACAACCGGCCATGGGCCGACAGGATAAGTTAATTACTGAGGGCGATAAACTTCTCCGCCACATTCCACCCGCTGATGCTTACTTGTGGGGCCGGGGCATTTTTTACGGCGGTATAGTCTATTACTACCTTCTTTACTTCGCCGGGCAATACCGATACATAATTATCACTATAAAAGGCCGGCAGCAGGCGTTGTTTTGTAACCGCATCCACAACAGATAAACGGTTGAAGAATGCCACCGGCGCCTTATTGCTGTTGGTGAGCGTCACCTCTATTTTGCCGTTTTGGATGGCGGTGGCCTTTACCTGCAAATCGGCCTTGCCCATTTTTTGTAGGCCGGTGTATTCCCCGCCTTCGTTTGGCACCCAATAAATATTTTGGCTCAACTGTGTTTTGTCCTCAGCCAAAAGCTCCAGGACTACAAATGCGCCATCTTCCTTAGCGGCAGCATCAATAGCTGCTTTTATGGATAAATAGCGTTTGGTAGTAGCAGCCGTTACATCTACAAAAACCTGGGTGATCATTTTCTCCTTGCCTGCCATGTCATACAGTTTGGCAACCAGCATCAGGTTGGTTTTTGGCGTAAAGGTATTGTTGGCCACCATCACCATGCCGTCGGTTGGGTTATACATAATGTGCAGCGGCGCGCTGCCATTGTGCAGCCCGTAAAGGCAGGCGTTCGGGTCCAGGTAATAATCGTACATCTGCCCGCGCATGGCCGTCCAGGGGTTTTGTGTTTTCCAGATGATGGTGCCGGTGTACCAATCCCACATGTGTGCGCTAAAGCCCTCCATTAATGCACGGTACTGATCGTAATTTACCAGCTGGGCCTTATTCGCAAAATCCTCCACATCCTTTGGTTTGCCATATTTATTTATAAAACCATCGTAGCCAATGTATTTGTGGTATTCCCAAACCGGGTCGGTTTTGGTTTTGCCGGTAGCGGGGTCATAAACAGGCACAATCATATTTTCCTTCGGGATAAACCTTTTCAGGGCCTCGTAATCGCTTACCCCTACCGATCCTACCTCCGAGTTAAAAGGGAACGTCCGCTCGTTCCAAAACACCGCTAAGGGTTGTATGCCATAAGGCCCGTCGCCGTTGCCACCCGCCACATTGCGCGACATGTTCTCCGAATTTGAATACTCAATAAACCAGCGTGTATTATCCAGCGCAGGCATAATGGTATCGCGCAGCGCTTTCAGGATATCCTCCGGCGGGGTAATTTCATTGCCGCCGCACCAAATGGCCAGCGATGCATAATTGCGGATCAGTTTCACCTGATCCTTTACAGATGCCAGGTACAGCCCGTGGTCGTCGGGGTATTTGCGGCGTGTCCATTGGTCTTCCAGTTTCATTGGGTCCAGCCAGCGGCCGTTGCAATCGCCCGATCCCCACATATCCTGAAAAACCAGCATACCGTATTTATCGCAGGCCTCGTAAAATTCGGGGCGTTCTATCAGGGCGCCTCCCCAAACCCGTATCAGGTTCAAGTTCATATCGCGGTGAAAGCGCACCTCGGCATCATACCGTGCATCGCTAAAGCGCAGCATCTCGTCAGATACTATCCAGTTGCCGCCTTTTATAAACACCTTTTGCCCGTTTACATTTACTTGGCGGCTCTCGGTACGGCTGTTCCATTCGGTAGTGATCTGCCGTACACCAACGGATATATCCTCCCGGTCGGATACTTTGCCATCACTGGCTACAAATTGCAGTTTTAAGCTATACAAATTTTGCGGCCCGTAACCGTTTGGCCACCATAGCCTGGGGTTGGTTAATATATGGTCGTCCAGCTTTACCTCCGTTGTGGAGTTTGGCTTCAGGGTAACTTTCTTCAATACTTTTTTACCATCGAGCATATATTGCAGGGTGCCGCTTACAGGTAAAGCAGTTGCGTTTTCCAGTTCGGTGCTCACCTTTATGATGGCCGGCTGCTGTGTGCCTCCGGGTTGGCGCACACCGGGCACCAGGGTAACCACATGCGGATCTTTAATCTTCACGGCACCCTTTGTTTGTATTGTAACCTTATCCCAAATGCCGGTATTACGGTCGCGGATGGGTTGTATCCAATCCCAGCCGGCGGTGTATTGTATGCCTACATTTTTGGCAATGGTGCCATCGCCGCCCTGCCCGCCATTGGGGTTGCCTACAACATCGGGCGGGTAAACAATTACCGCAAGGCGGTTATTGCCATTGGCGGCAAGCAATTTGCTTATATTGAAACTGCGGCGCATAAACATGCCTTTATTTAATTGGCTGTTGAGTTTACGCCCGTTCAAAAACACATCGAAACTGTAGTTTACCCCTCTAAAATTCAGGTACACCTGGTTGCCTTTGGCAGCTGCCTGCTTAAAATCTTTTACAAACCAATAGGTGTAGTAATCGCGCCCGGTTTTATAAATATCGGGTATCTGTTGGTTGTTCATCCCAAAAAACGGGTCGGGCATTTGCTTGTTGGCCACCAGGCTGGTTAACACCGTACCCGGCACCACGGCGGGCAGCCAGCTTGCGGTGGCGTAGGATGGGTTTGATATTGCTGTGCCCTGCTCTTTTACATTAACAATGGGCGCACACTTCCACCCCGAGTTTAATTCATAACTGCTTTGCGCGTTTGACGGATTTGATATTAAAACCAGGCTTAACATCAACATCGAAAAAAATACGGCTTTGGTAAGGGGAAAAAGTTTAATCATTTTTATGGCGTGTAAGTATGTTGGGCCAAATTGCCTTGATTTTAACAAAGCATTTACCCGAGGCGGGTTGGCTTTGCTAATGCAACAAAAAACGCCGCTGTACTGTAATGACAATGATTGCTTACCTATTGCCTACAGGTAAATTGAAAACTTTTTTAGGTAAATATATATCAATGCCACAAGCTTTCACCGGTAAATATTTAACAGGGATCATTCATCGTCGAAAAACGAGGCATGAACGAGGTAATAAGCATGAACCTTTAGCTTCTTAGGCTTTGCATCCTTATTGTACATCTTGTGCAATTCGTCGTCGGCCGTGCGTTGCTGGCCCGCGCAAACCCTTTCCGCATAACCCTTATCCCGCATTATGTTTACCACCTCATAGTTATACTCGCCGAATATTTTCGTGCCATCTACTATCAAATATACTTTTCTAAACTTTGCCATCTTACCAGCAAAATTGCTAAAAATATTAGTTATTTCAATTTGCTATTTTTGCACAAAATATTCAAGGTATTACAATCCTCCTATGGCCGCTTTTACATTCATCCACAGATACAACACCAATTCAGTGTGCAGTCCGGTCATACTTCCGCAGTCATTGTTCCAGGTAAAGCAAGGAACTATCTAACTTCCCGCCCTAATGCGTCAACTGATCATTTAGTAAGGGAAACCAGCTTAACGCGTATATTGAAAAAGAATCGAAAGCCTTTCGCCAAAAATGAAAACGATCTTTGAGATGAGCCGAAAAAGCAGCTTTTCGCATAAAGAAATAGCAGCGCAACTTGGAACATCAGAGAATTATGTGTCTACTCAAGCAACAGCTGCATTACGGATTTTAAGAACTAAATTGAGACTTATTGCTTTTGTGCCTGTTCTGTTGAGTTAGCACCACGTGGGCGAGTTAATGCAACACTTTTACTAAGGGGTATTGTAAAATAAAATTCAGAACCTGACCCGCTGCTTTCAACCCCTATGGTGCCGCCATGCTTTTTAATAATTTCTGCCGATATAAATAGCCCTAACCCTAAGCCGGAAAATTTTCGCGACGACTCATTGACCCGATAAAAGCGATCAAACACATGTTCTTGCTCATCGGGCGGAATCCCGATGCCAAAATCCCGAACCGATACCTTTACTGTATCTTTTATTAACTCGCTTCTGATAACCACCTCAGATGCGTTAGGCGAGTATTTTACAGCATTTGACAAAAAGTTACTGAGCACCTGCTCTAAACGGTTTTTTTCGCCACTAATAACTGCACAACTGTTATTTTGAAGTACAATCCGATGCGTTGAAGTTGTCATTTGTGTTTGTTCTACAACTTCTTCTATGAATGTGGCTAAATCAATATCAGAAAATTGATAAACCATTTTCCCGGCTTGTATTTTGTTCACATCAAGCAGGTCATCAACCAGGTCGGTTAATTTTTTTATTTGTTTGTTAGCTTTATTAATAAAATCACCTGCACTTGATTGCGCTGTTGACGGCATCATCTTTTGAAGTACTTGCAAGTATGCTTTGAGCGTTGTAATTGGCGTTTTTAACTCATGGCTGGCTACATTCATAAACTCGTCCTTCTTTTCCATCAGGTCCTCTATAGCCTTTTTATCTTTTTCCTTTTGGATAAGCGCATCTTTTAAATGTGTGCGCATTACATCAATTGTGGAAGCCAGTTTTTCAGCTTTGGCCACTGTCTTTTCTGCAAATGCAACTTTGGTTGTAACCGCGGAATATATGGACTCTTGGGTAAATAAGCCTATCAAAATTGGTGAGATTGCTTTCAACGGAGCAACGTCTTCTGCCGATGGATGGCCCCCCAATAATATAATTATAGAATTTTCAGGTCCCGCAAAGCCTATTGCCGGTAATGCCATTTGTTTTTCCGGAAATGGTAAAGAACCTGAATAGCAGCCATCGTTAGGGCAATTATTAATAAACGACTGCCAGGCGCGGCCATCCGGTAAAGTTTGCGGGAACCCCGGGGCCGGCAATAAAACGCCGATCTCCTGGTCAATAATAAATACGAAAAGATAACTGCAACCAAAGTGCCCGGCTAAGTTTTTAGCCGCCTCAAACCGATTGTGCCGGTCACTTAAGCCAGCGATCAGCTTTAATAACATTACTCCGGAATTACACAAACTACGGCGGTACAATTTTGAAATCCGCTAAATTGCCCGGTAACACGTGCTACCTGTCCGTAAGTGTTACATCCGGCATAACTAACGCCATTTAAGGTCTCGCTAACTTTGTCAAGTTCATAATTAAACTCTTTGCCCATCCTTAGCCTTGTGGCAACACAATCGAAAAAAAGAGCAACGTGCGGCTTATGATCGCCTAACTGTTTAACGGCACTTATGGCCGCCGTCATTGCGGCATGTTTAGAGCAGTCGTTATCTGTCTCCATAAAGCTCACATACGTCCCCATGGGAATGTCACTCGCCATTGCAATAGAACCATCGGGCAAAACGCCAAGCGGAACCCTTAATTTATAATCACTACCTATCTCTATCCCCAATATATTGTGAAGAAAAAAAGGAATTGGATCGTCAGGATTAAATGTTTGCCCGGTTGCGGCTGCGTGCTCAATAAATAATTCGACAGCGGGCCGTGCATTTAAGCTTACCAGTTTCATACCATCGGTTTCTGTTACACGCATCCGTGCGCCTACAGGTTTCCAGCCATGTGCGGCACCCACTCCAATAGGTTTATTTGACAAAATTTCCAACAATACAACAGCGTCTGTGTATGCTTCGGTGTCAAAAAAAACATGCGTTTTTTGAAAATTGGCGTTATCGCCTGCACCTCCGCCAAAGAACTGATATTTACCCATCGTTTTTTCGGTAAGCAGTTCAATCATTTCGTCGGTGTAACCCGACAGGGCATCAGCAAATATCATTGCCGAATAATATTGGTATTGATACTCATGAACAGGTGCAAGGACATTAAATAAATCCCCGGCCACCTTTTCCCGGCTTCCCTGTATGCCTTCTGCAACACCTGCCGTAAATTTGAGTTCATCAGAATAAATTGCAACAGCACATGCTGAGTCTGTTCCAAAATCACCCGAAGTAAACTCGCCGGCAGAAGAACTGCCTACCAGTATTCTCGGGCTGCATGTTTCTTTTAATGCTTTTAAAAGCAAGCTATAATCATATACCGATGAAGCAAAAACAATTACCACATCTGGTTTATTGTCAGCTAATTTTTCAATTATTTTTTGTCCGAGGTCGCGCCCTGCTAAAAGGGCATCGCTTAATACGGTAAAAACTACTGCTGATTGGGTCATAGACAAAAACTGTCGAAGTTGTTAAGTTGTATACAATACACAATAAATTGGTTGAAAAGTTTTAAATACTTAGTCATTAACAGCTCATATGGGTTAAGTAACTAAATTAAAATCTTTTATAAAATCCCGGTTGAACTCGAAATTTCCAAATTTTATCAGGTACTAAAACGATTCGCGGGCGAGTGAAGCCGGTTCGACTTTAAATAGCGAACTGATAATGCAATTACAAAATTCATTAGGAGCAATCATTTTCGTAGATCATCTAAGCTGAACGTCGTATTGAGGGAGAGGACCGAAAAATACAACGAAGAAAATTAATTTTAGCCGGGTTAAAATCTCTTTGTTAAAACTACCCCGGAGAAATCGTGCCGGGGTAATATATAGTTATACTTTTTTAACATTTTAGCATATATTTTAAAAATAACTGCAACCTTGTGCTAAAAACCAGCATCTTATAATTAAATTGGCGCTGTAAACGCCCGTTTTATACTATTTTAACTAAGAAAATATATGAAGGCCGGCAAATTAAACCTAAGTGTAATAATTTAAAAAAAGCAGGGGTAAAATATAGTGATGGATAAACCCATGATTTGGGTTATTTATAATTTTTTTAAAAATTGTAGGTAATTTCAATCAAATGTTGTCCTAAGTAAAAGTGCGGGTTATTTAAAGATGGGCAACGATAAATTTATTGAACTGGTTTCAAAACACCTTACTAATGATATTACCCCGGCGGAAAGCGCCGAGCTCAAATATCTTATTGCCAATTCCCCGGCCTACAAACAGCAGTTCGATGACCTAAGCATGTACTGGGACCATACCGATACTGAGTACACGGATGATGCCGTTGCTTTCAAAAAAATACAGGATAAAATAAAAAAGCTGGATGATAAAGGCGAACCCGTACCCGAAGAAAACGATAACATCCTCCCCTTCCCAAGGCCTGTAAAAAAGAAAAGTATATTCCGCCTTTGGCCGGCAGCTGCCGCGGCAGTAGTTTTATTAACCGTTGGCCTGTACCTTTTAAAACTGTATGTTTTTACGGGAGATAGGCAGCCGGAGATATCAACCGCAGGCTGGCAGCAAAAATCGACCGCCAATGGCACAAAATCAGTCCTTATCCTGGCCGACGGCACACGTGTAACGCTCAATTCGCAAAGCACGCTTAAATACCCGGCGAGTTTCCCCGGCGATACCAGGGAGGTTACCTTAAGCGGCGAAGCTTATTTTGACGTAGCAAAAGACCACGCGCACCCTTTTATTATCCACACCAATAAAATGAATGTGAAAGTTTTGGGGACAACTTTCAACGTACGCTCGTACCCGCAGGATACGGTGATTGAAACCACTTTGCTCACCGGCATCATTGAGGTTACCATGAAAGACCGCCCGTCTGACAGGATCATCCTAAAACCCAACGAAAAACTTATTGTAAAAAATAACGCCATCGAACGTGTAAAGCAATTGCCCTGGGATACCGGTGCCGATGCCGGCAACACCCGTTCGCCGCAATATGTACTTACCTCGCTTAGCCACATTGGCGGTAAAGACAGCAGCGTGTTAGAAACCGCATGGATG
The DNA here is from genome assembly GCF_946481715.1 of uncultured Mucilaginibacter sp. Next base: position 28,062 of record NZ_CAMLOV010000005.1, read on the forward strand.
AAGAACCGCTTCTCGTTTGATAATAACACCTTTGCCGACCTGGCCCAAAAGATGGAAATTTGGTATGGCGTGCAAATAGAATTCAGGACCGAAAAAGCTAAGCAGTATGTTTTTAGCGGCGTTTTTGATAATGATACCGTGGTACAGGCGCTTAATGCGCTGCGCGATATTGAGAAGTTCGACTATAAAGTTTCGGGCTCTACAATTTATATATATTAACAGGCAGGCGGTTCCCGCCGGGGCTGTATTTTTTATTCCGCGCAAACCCCTTAAACGGCGCAATCAGGTTTTAAACTTTAATACATCACATGAAATTATTGGCCTCTATATTACTTTCGGCGTGCTTAAGCACAGGTTTGGTTTTATCTGCCCATTCACAGCAGGCACCCGCTTATTTAAACCCAAAGCTAAAAAACGAGGAACGCATAAAAGATCTATTAAGCAGGCTTACGCTTACCGAAAAAGCCATGTTATTGGGCTATCGTAACCAGCCTGTTGAGCGCCTTAACATCCCCGCCTACAATTGGTGGAACGAGGGCCTGCACGGGGTAGCGCGCGCCGGCGAGGCTACCGTTTTTCCGCAGGCCATTGCCATGGCAGCAACGTTTAACCCGCAACTGGTAAAACAAATAGGCGATGTAATTTCTACCGAAGCACGCGCTAAATACAATTTGGCCATAGCTAACAACAACCACGGGCAGTATGTAGGGCTTACGTACTGGTCGCCCAATATCAATATCTTCCGCGATCCGCGCTGGGGCCGCGGGCAGGAAACCTACGGCGAGGACCCTTTTTTAACGGGGCAAATAGGGCTGGCCTACGTAAACGGCATGCAGGGCAATATCCCGGGGCAATATAAAATAGCCGCAACCGCCAAACATTTTGTAGCACACAGCGGGCCCGAAAACACCCGCGATTACTTTAACGCGGTAGTGAACGAACAGGACCTGCACAACACTTACCTGTATGCATTTCATAAACTGGTTAATGGCGGGGTATCCAGCGTAATGACGGCGTACAACAGCGTTAACGGCGTACCAAACTCTGTAAACAATGCGCTGCTGCAAAACATTTTGCGCAAACAGTGGGGCTTTAAAGGCTATATAGTTACCGATTGCGGTGCATTAGACGATGTTTACCTCACCCACAAATACATTAAAACCCGTACGGAGGCTGCTGCGGCTGGTATAAAGGCGGGCCTAAATTTAGATTGCTCGGGCGTGCTGCAGTCTGATGTGGAAGAGGCCGTAAAACAAAAACTTATTACCGCCAAAGATGTGGATATGGCTTTAACGCCGGTATTGTTAACCCAAATGAAACTGGGTTTTTATAACGACCCCAAGCTATCGCCCTATTATAACTTTGGTGCCGATAGCATACACAACGCGGCACATACTGCCCTTGCCCGCACTGCGGCACAGCAGAGCATGGTTTTATTAGAGAACAAGAACAACCTGCTGCCCTTAAAAAAAGATGCCTATAAAAGCATTATGGTGTTAGGCCCAAATGCAGCCTCGCTTGATGCGCTGGTGGGCAGCTACCATGGCCTTAATGCCAATATGGTGAATTTTGTTGAAGGGATATCCGGCGCGGTAGATAAAGGTACGCGGGTAGAGTATGACCTTGGTGCCGGGCAAACAGATACAACCCATTTTGGCGGTATTTGGGCGGCGGGTAATGCCGACCTTACCGTAGCAGTAATAGGCCTTACGCCGCTTGACGAAGGCGAAGCAGGTGATGCATTTTTATCTGCAGCCGGTGGCGATAAGAAAACCTTAAGCCTGCCTGCAAGCCATATTGCATTTATGAAGGCTTTGCGCAAGGATGTTAAAAAACCCATAATAGCCGTGGTAACTGCCGGCAGCGATGTAGATATAGCAGCCATTGCGACTTATGCCGATGCCGTTATTTTGGCATGGTACCCCGGCGAACAGGGAGGCAATGCCCTTGCCGACCTGATATATGGCAAAGTGCCGCCAACAGGCAGGTTGCCCTTAACCTTTTACAATTCGGTAACGGATTTGCCCGCCTTTGGCGATTATAGTATGAAGGGGCGCACCTACCGCTATTACACCGGCAAAGTACAGTACCCGTTTGGTTATGGGCTTAATTATACAACGTTTAATTACGAGGCAAAAAGCGCATTAAAACCTGTTTATAAATTGGGCGATACCATTTTAGTTGCCTGCAATATTACCAATACCGGCAAAGCGCCCGGCGTAGAAACCGCCCAGGCCTATATAGTTTACCCGGCCGGCGATAATTTACCGGTGCAGGAATTAAAAGCCTTTGATAAGGCAACACTAAACCCATCAGAAAGTAAAACCATCACCCTAAAGATCCCGGTTGCCGAACTGCAAAAATGGGATGCCGAAAAACACCAGTTTAAACTATACCCCGGTGCTTATACCCTAAAAGTAGGAAGCAACGCTGCCGATAGTTCAATTTTGCAGCAATTTATTATCAAATAAAGAAAATTGCGTTAAAAAGGGCCGTTGATTTTGTATTGCTAAGATTATTGCTTTACCTTAATTGCTTAATTGAGGTGGTTGTAAAGCTTCAGCAAGGCTGTTTTTTTTTGAAAAAACCGGGGACTCCTCCCCGGTCATCAACTAAATTACACCTCTGATGATTCTCTCTCTCATCAAATATTATGCGCAGGGATTCACCCCTTTGGTATAAGAACAATTATTTGGGGCTAATTGCCTACAAAAAAATCAAAAAGAATAAAATTAATTAAAGGCAAGCTATCCCGATAACATTTGGCAACACGCTGTACTGGTAAACATATCCCCCCTGGGTATCATAAACAACCCTGGCTATTGAAAGATCGTTGATATGAAACTGAAAATTCTATTCATTGTTGTCTTAAATACCCTGGCGGTAATACCTGCATTTGCCCAAACCAAAGTATCGCTAAATTTAAAAGGCGCCGACTTTAAGAAGGTTTTAAAAGCGATTGAAAAGCAAAGCGATTACCATTTTGTTTACAGCGAGCATAAAATACCGGCCAACAAAAAAATAACCATCAACGTTAAAGATGCGGAGGTTACCGGTGTTTTAGATGGATTGTTCGAAAACTCGGGCTATGCCTATAAAAAATTGGCCAACAACTTAATTGTAATTGTACTTGCCGGCGAGCAGGTAAGCACCGGCAAAGCCACCGGGCGCATTATTGATGAGAACGACAAGCCACTGGCAGGCGCAAGCATCCAGATAAAAAAAACATCGTTTACTACCATTGCCGATAACAATGGCGAGTTTACGATAGACGCGCCCGACAACTCGGTACTGGTTATCACCTACGTGGGTTATACTACCGCAGAGGTACCCTACAACGCAACCGCCCAATTCAATATAAAAATGTTGCCGTATGGCAAAGCTTTAAACGAGGTGGTGGTTGCCGCGCTTGGTTTAAATAAGCAGGAACGGCGGCTTGGGTACTCCATTACCCAATTAAGCGGCAGCGAGGTATCAGAAACACGCGAAACCACGTTTATTAATGCGCTGGCCGGCAAAGTGGCCGGTTTAACGGTACAATCCCCGCCAAACGGGCCAGGCGGCTCGTCCAGGATCATCCTCAGGGGATATTCTTCGTTCTCGGGCTCCAACCAGCCCCTTTACGTTGTGGATGGCGTCCCCATTAATAGCAACACCAGAGAAAACACGGATGAGGAACTGAAGATCTTCGGCGGCAGCGATCCAGGTGATGGCTTGTCGTCCATAAACCCTGATGATATCGAATCGATAAGTATCCTTAAAGGGGCCTCGGCGGCAGCACTGTATGGCGGTGGAGCGCAGGGTGGGGTAATTTTAATATCCACTAAAAAAGGGCTGAAAAGCCCCGGTGTTGGTATCGCTTTCAACAGCAACACGGTATTAGAAACAATTGTGCCCTACACCGGCTTTCAGTACGAGTACGGCCGTGGCAACAACGGCAAGCTTTACACCGTGGCGGATAATGTAAGCAACAGCAATTACCTAACCGGCCAATCATGGGGGGTAAAGTTTGCGGGGCAGCAGGCTTTGGGTGCCGATGGTAAAATTGAACCTTACCAGCCACAAACCCTTACCGAGCGTTTTAAAAAACTATACAACGATGGCTTTGCAAGCACCAACAGCCTGGCATTAACCAAAACTACCGATAACAACAGTGTTAGGGTATCGCTATCGCAAACAAAAAACAATACGCCAATGCCCGGCTCGGGGTACCAACGGTACAACGGCGTGCTGCGGTTTGTGCAGGATTTTGGGCGGAAGATACACACCGATTTTAAGGTAGACCTATCTAAAACCATGCGCTTAAATGCGCCGCTATTACGAGGCGACGACCGCGGATCGTTTGTTAAATACTTCATCCGGTCGGATAACACCACCAATATCGATTTCCTGAACGAGAAAGATGCCAACGGAAATTACCTGTATGTTTACACCAACCCCTACATACAGTTGCAAAAGATAATTAATAACCAAACCCAAAACCGGGTTTTATCGGCAGCCAACATTACCTATGATATCAGCAACCATTTCCATTTCAACCTGGTAGGTGGCGTAGATTATGTTGTTACCGACGGGCTTTTTGTAAACTTCCCCAATAATAAAAACGGCGCCGGCACCATCAGTACCTCGGCTATAAGCCAGCGGCGGAGCGATGTACGCGCGCTTTTAAATTACGATCGTACCTTCGCCGATTTTAGTTTGAGTGCATTTGCAGGTACCGAGTTCCAGGGATCTACTTTCAGTTCGCTAACGCTCACCGGAACGGGCCTTACCGACCCTACCTCAACCAACATAAACAATACTACTGTGGGTTTACCCGTGCAGGTATCTACGCCGCGCTCAAAAACCAATGCCATTTTTGCTGCAACCCAGGTGGGCTATAAAAATATTTTGTTTTTAGAGGTAACCGCACGTAACGATTGGTACTCCGCGCTATCATCTGCGCGCACGGGTTTTATTAACCATATCTTTTACCCATCGGCCAATATGAGTTACATTTTTTCGGATGCCCTTAAAATAAACCCGGCGGTGCTATCTTTTGGCAAGCTGCGCATTTCGGTAGGGCAAACCGGCAGTAACCCCTGGCCAAACCAAACCGACCTTACTTTTAAATACACCGAAACGGTAAACAATATACCCGGGCAACAGATAAGCAACACATCGCTGCCACCGGCATCTTTAAGGCCCGAAACCACTACCGAAACAGAGATAGGCACAGAACTAAAGTTTTTTAAAGACCTGTTTTTTTTAGACGTGGCCTGGTACAACAAAAAATCGAAAAACTTTTTATTGCCGCTAACCTTGCCCGTAACAACCGGTTTTAGCTCCACCTACCAAAATGCAGGTACCATGACTAACCGCGGGCTGGAAGTGCTGCTTAACGCAACAGCTATAAAAACAAAAAACTTTGGGTGGACGGTTAGCATTAACTACGCCAAAAACAAAAATAAAGTAACTGCCTTAAGCGATGAGGTTGGCAGCAATGGCGTTGCCTTTTACTACACCATAAAGGCAAAAAAAGGTTACCCGCTGGGCTCTATTTTTGGCACGCCGCTACGCAGGGATGCGGCGGGAAATTTTCTTTATAAAGCCGTAAGTACCGATGGCAGCAATGTAAAAACTGCCGTGGTTATTGATAAAGGCACTCTAAGCTATGATGCCGGCGGCAACCCCTTAAGAAACGCAATGGGGGCCTTAATTGTAAATAACGAAACTTACCTGGGCAGCGTTAACCCCGATTGGTCTGGCGGCATCACCAACAGTTTCCGCTACAAAAATTTCAGGTTCAGCTTTCTTATCGATGGGCAGTTTGGCGGCAAGGTTTTTGAAGATGGCGCAAGGTGGGCCGGCTTTTTTGGCAATTCTAAAGCAACCCTGCTTGGCCGCGATGGCAACTATATACCCCAGGGGCAGGTAAACACCGGCACCGATGCCGCGCCGGTGTACGTAAAAAATACGCTGCCTTACAACCCATACCAGCAATACAATGCCTTTGGGTCGCTTGCGTATTATGCCGATGAGATGTCGGTTTTCAGCCGTACGTTTATCAAATTCAGGCAAGTATCATTGGCCTACACGCTCCCGAAAACGCTGTTGAGCGGCACGCCTGCCAAAAGCGCAACATTTTCTTTAATAGCCCGCAACCTGTTCTTTATCAGGAAGGACCTTCCTATATTCGACCCGGAATCGTCTGACAGTATTGGCAATGGTTTTGGGTACGATACCGGCGGCCTGCCCACCACCCGCACCTTTGGATTTAATTTAAGCGTAAACTTTTAACTGTAGTAATGAAATACGCCCGGCCAAAATTATTCTTACTCCTGCTAATGGCATTGGCGCCTTTGGCCTGTACGAAAGATTTTGCCAAATACAACCTCAACCCTGATGGTGTTGCCACGCCAAACCTGGCCTATATGTTTTCTGATGCGCAGGTAAAAACTTCGGGGCTTGATATGGAGCCGCGGACCAATTACTGCCATGCTTTTATGCAATACGGCTATTCGGGTTTTTGGTCGGGTACAACCTACACCGTGTCTGACGATATCGCGAAGCGTTACTGGAACAACTTTTATATCCCTGTGCTACAAAACCTGGAGTATATTTTACCCCAGCTAAAAACAAGCAATGGCATGGCAACCACCTATGCCGCAGCCCGTATATGGCGTGTATTTGTGTACCAAAAACTAACAGATTATTATGGCGATATCCCCTACAGCCAGGCAGGCAAAGCGCTGGAGGGTGGCGTATTTACCCCTGCTTACGATAAACAACAAGCAATCTACGCCGACCTTATTGCCGAATTGAGGGCATCTATCATACTGCTAAACGATAACGCCCCCGAAGCCGTACAGGGCGACCAGTTTTATGGCGGCCTTACCACCCAATGGAAAAAGCTGGCGGCATCCCTGCTGCTAAGGATAGGCATGCGGCTGATAAAAGTGGATGCCCCGCAGGCAATAGTTTTAGTTAAAGAAGCTTATAATGTAGGCGTAATGGCATCTAACGCGGATATGCCGGTACTTAAACACAATATTAATTCGCCCAACGGGTATGCTTTTAACCTTTCCGACCAGCATTTTTTCCTGCACAAAACACTGGTAAGCCACATGAAGGCAACGGGCGACCCCCGCCTGAAAATTTATGGAGGCGTTTACGATAAGGAGGCATTTTTAGGTGGGGTGATCACCTCTTCAGACACCTCTAAATTTATCGGTTATAGCTTCAACCTTGCCGACCCATTACCAAACACGCGGGTAAACTACGCGGTTTACCAGCCTAAGGAAACCCCCTTTTTTGATTTTCAATATGCCGAAGTGGAGTTTTTACTGGCCGAAGCTATTTTACGGGGCTTTATTGCCGGCAATGCGGATATGCACTACCAGGCCGGGGTTACAGCGCACATGCAGTCGTTAGCCCTGCTGCCCACTTCGCCCACCATAAGCAATGCGCAAATAAGCGCTTACCTGGCCAAAAACCCAATGGTGGACCCGGCCAACCCCGGCACGGAGCGGTCGATAGAGCGCATTAATACCGAGTTTTGGGTGGCCGGTTTTATAGCCGATGCCGACGAAGTTTATGCCAATTGGCGGCGTACGGGCTACCCAAAGCTTATACCCAACCCAAACACCATAACGGGCAACAGCAATTCGCCGGGTGTTATCCCTCGTAGGTTGCCGTACCCGCAAATAGAGTTTACGCTTAATAATGCCAATGTTACCAATGCCCTGGCAGCCTATGGCGGCATGAACGATTTTAACGAAAAGGCAAGGGTTTGGTGGGATAAGTAGGCAGTAACCCCTATTTACCTTCTTTTAAAACTACGTGTTTTATGTTTTCGCGGTTGAAGGTGTATGTGATATGGATAAGCCCGTCGGTTGTTTGGATGATGGCCGGGTAACTGTATTCTTCTTTTGTGCCATCCTCCAGGATTGCTACATCGCGCCAGGTTTTGCCATCTGTACTGCAGGCTACGCGCAATTTACAGCGCCCGTTAAACCAATCCTTACCCGGTACATCGGGGTTGTAAACAATCAGTTGCTTCCCGCTTTTTAAAGTCACCGCATCCGTACCCGAATTTGGGTTTAACAATGGTGTTGCCGAGAGAGCCCCCCAGCTTTTCCCCCTATCGGATGACCATGCCTGCACCACTTTGCCATGTTTGCTGCGGCATAATATCTGCAGGCTGCCGTTTTTATATTGCAGGATGCTGGGTTGTATCACATCAAATTTGCCTGCGGTATCAACCGGTATAGCTGCCCAGGTGGCACCCATATCTGTAGAGCGCTCCATATGTACTTTCCACCGCCCGTTGTTTTCTTCGGTGCTCGATGGCGCTAAAATGCTGCCATCGGCCAGTTGAACAGGCGTATTTTTAATCGGGCCGAGGATACCTTTAGGCAATCTTCTTGCCACGGACCATGTAGCGCCTCCATCGTCGGATGTTTTAACCATGGCCCACCAGTCCCTTGGGTTTGGCCCAACCTTATAAAAAAGGAACAGCCTGCCTGTGTTTAATTTAAACAGCACGGGATTCCAGGCCGGAAAGCGTGTAGTGCTGTCGATACGGCCATCCGCCACCATCCTGGGCTCGTTCCCTGCATGCGCAGTTCCAAGTTTTTGCATCCATATAGCAACGTCGGGCCGGCTCTCTGCCGAGCCGCCAAAACAAGCCATCAATAATTCGCCGGTTTTTGTTTCTACAATGGTAGAGGCGTGGCATTGCGCAAAGGGCGGGTTGTTAAACACCAGTTCCTCTTTTAGCTTTGTCCAGCCTGGTTGCGCCGATAGGTTGCCAAACATCAGCAGGAATACGCCGCAAAGCACTACATATTTTTTGCAGGTAACAGAAACTATGCTATCCATCAATATCTCTCAGCAAAATTAAGCGTTAAAGCATTTGCCCGCGGTTTTATACGGAACACCTGTTTTCCATCCAATTTAGAGAAAACGCCGTTAGGGGTATGTATGCGGTAATCGAGCCCCTGAAATTTGCAGCTGATATCAGTCCCGCCCATACTCTGGAAAGGCAAGCTTGCTTTTGAAGATACGTTAAGATCCAAAAACCAGTTCCCGGCTGCTTTACCTGCTATTTTTATGCTGACTTGTTTCTCGTCGAGATCCATCACCAGCGTACCCTTGCCCGATAAAAGCGGCCAGGTAATATGTAGTTTGCCGGGCATTGGGTTGGTAATTTTAGGGTTACCGCCGGTTAATGAAACTTCTTTCCCGTTTTCAATCGTTTTAAACCTCAGCCCGGCAATATCATCAGGTGTACTCCACAAGTAGCCGTCCACAAAGGGCAGGGTGTAAAAAGAGCATACGTTGGTTTCTACCTTTTGGGTGAGGTAAGCCGACGGGAGTTTCTCGTTAAACAGGTGGATATCCCTAAACCGTAGAGTACCTTTTTCCCAAAGCAAATTGGCGCGGTAAAAGCGGCTGTTAAACCAAACTGTTTTTCTATCGCTATCGCCAATGTCCTCATTCACGGTAACCGATGTAGCAGGGGTAACTTTATAATGCGCACGAAACCAGGTACCTGATTCTAACAGCGTTTCTACCTTCACCTTTTTCTCATCGCGCAATTTTGCGATCAGAGGCATTTGTATTTCGAAGCCCTTTGCCATGGCATCCCAGGTAAAAGAGTTTTCCTGCCCAGCCTGGGTGTACCCAAACTCCATTGCTTCGCCGTTTACCAGTTGCTTAAAAAACCAGTTTACCCATTCCGCGCTGCCCCCTGCTTTTGGATACACGGGTTCGAGCGTTATCACACCCTGCCAGGTGGTACCAAAGCCGGTATCATACTGCCTTACCGGGTCGCTCCCCAGCATCCGGAATATTGGTACAGGTATTTGGTTCTTTGCGTTCTGCGCCGGCATGTACGAGTTTACTTTGCTGGGGTAATAAGCCTGGTTCCAGTAGCCGCCCCAAAGGGTATAGCCATCGGTACCGTATTGGTCCTTGCAGTTGCTTGATGCTACGATATGGTATTTCTCGTACAGGTAGTTTAAAGTATGCTCATCAATAAACCAGGATCCGATTGATTTTGGGTAGTAACCAAATATCTTTTTAAAATCCTGCATGTAAACGTCAGCCAGTTTTTCCCGCTCTTCGGGGGTATAACCTGTAGAGAAACCAATGTTGGCGTGCCAGTCCCATGGGTAACGGCCGCGCCATTTTAGGCCGGCCTTCTCCACCATGGGTTGGGGTATTTCCCACCAGGCACCAATTTCGAAGGAGCCGGCAGGCAGCCCCTTTAGCAGTTTTTGATAGCGGGCATCCATTAAAGCGTCATATTGCAACAGGAACGTTCCGCGCAGCTTATACTTGTCCATTATCTCTACCTGCTTTACCACGGTTTGGTAAAGCACGTCTTCGGTGATGGCCGGGTCTCTCGGCTCCAGCAACCGTATAAAGTTTACAATGTTGACTATCTTAGGCTTAACTTTGGGTTTCGGCGGCACCGCAAATGACGAAAACGCCGCCATTAAACCTATGCAAGCCAGCATGCCTGTAGCAATTATCTTTAATTTCATATCGGTTTTATCTTCAGTAAATGCTGCGAAATTTAAATAAAATATGTGGTTTGAGGCCATCTTAGGCGAAACCAGCTGCATTTCATTTTCTGCCGGCGGGCGAATGCTATGGGAATTAATTTTAAATTAAAAATGGCGAATGATTTGAGCTCATTCGCCATTTGGCTGGTTTTCGTGAATGGATTCGAACCACTACTAGCAGAGTCAGAGTCTGAGGTGCTACCGTTACACTACACGAAAATATACGATAGTAGCTTTGCGTGCTATGATGCAAAAGTAATAAATTTTGCAGACTTAGAAAATTGAACGTAAAACGGTATTGCATTACGTGTTTTTGCGTTTAAAGTCATTATATTATCTTCGCCATTGTATGATGTGTACTTACCTCAAAAACAACAAATTTGCTATTGTTGCGGTGCTTTGCCTGGCTTTGTTAATAAGCGCCTGCGGCGGCAAGGCAAAAAAAAACAAGATCTACACCAGCATTCAGAATGATGAATCTGTAAAGCCAACGTTTATGCCGGTAAAGGGCATCCGCTATACCGAAGTGCGCCGCGTTTTTAAAAACGGCGTGTCGTTTAATAACGACGGCTACCAGCTGGAGCCCGAGTGGCGTTTTTCTTTCCTGTCGGACGACTCCGTGAACATCTATAACCCCAAGCGCAAAATGTTTGTAAACGCCCCGGTGCTTTTCGACCATGATTCGCTTTTTAACATCGCCTGGTCGTGGATGCGCCTGCGTAAACTTACCCGCGACAGCATTGTTTTCCAGATAATGAAGGTGGAGGGCCGCTCGCTGATGCGCGACCAATCGGTGGTTTACATGACGCTCTACGCCGATGATTACATCACAAATAAACTGCACACCACCGCCGCCGAATTAATGAAACCTACCCGGGCCGACACAATGTTTATCGAGCGGAAAGTAGCGTTGGCCAATAAAGATACCTCAAAAGCGTTCTCCGCCCGGCAGCCTGCAGTACTCACCAGCAACACCAAACTGCTTACTATACAACCCATAAGCAGCCTTACCGACGATGAAAAACGGGAAGGCGTAAACCAGGAATATATGCTGCCCGAGTACAGCATCCACATCAAAAATGCTTACGACGACTTTAAATACTCATTTTCGGTGCGGATAGACGCCGATGGCTCGCTGCATTTCCTGCGCTCTGTAATATTCGTATTCGAAGAATTTAGGGATTCCCATAACCGGGCCATGCGCGGCATAACCGATGGCTACTTAAAGGCATACCTCAACGTAAAACCAGGCACCACCCTGGGCATTCCGCACGCCAGCTTTATTATCGTAAACGTAGTGGGGACAAAGAAGGGATGATGATGCACCAGATAATAAACCAAAAACTGGCGGAGCTGGAGCAACAGCTAAACATCAGGATACTTTATGCCTGCGAATCGGGCAGCCGCGCCTGGGGTTTTGCCTCGCCGGATAGTGATTTTGATGTGCGCTTTATTTATGCCCGGCCGATAGACGATTATTTAAGCATTGCCGATATAAGGGATGTTGTTGAATTGCCGGTAAATGAGGTGTTGGACATCGGCGGCTGGGATATCCGCAAAGCATTAAAGCTTTTCCTCAAATCAAATTCTCCCCTTTACGAATGGCTGCAATCGCCAATCATTTATCAGCAGGATGATACATTTGCGGCAGAACTAAAGGCGTTAATGCCTGAATATTATTCCTTAAGGTCGGGTGCTAACCACTACTTATCTATGGCGTTTAACACGCTTACCAACGATTTGCAAAGCGAACAGGTGAAGATGAAGCGCTATTTTTATGCGCTTCGGCCCGCGTTAGCCTGCCAATGGATAATTGAGAAAGGGGGCGTACCGCCAATGGAATTTACTCATCTGAGAGTATTGATAACAGATACAACAGTGCAGTCTGCAATAGATGAATTGATGGAACGCAAATTAGTGTCAGACGAAAAAACGATGATAAGCCCGGTGATATTACTTAACGAGTGGCTGAGCGATACGCTTAGCACATGCAAAAATATTGTGCCCGGCTTACCCTCCTCAAAAAAAGGAACGGAAGAGTTGAACACCTTTTTCAGGAAATACATTAAGGCATGACTTTCGACGGATTAAGGAAACAGCCCGAATTTCTTTTGCTTGATTGCGTAAGCGGCAGCCATGCTTATAACCTTGCCATCTCAACATCCGATATCGACAGAAAGGGAATTTTCATATTGCCCCAGCGCGAATTATATGGATTTGAGCATACAACCCAGGTTGCGAACGCTACCAACGATGAAGTATATTTTGAGATAGCCCGTTTCCTGGATCTGCTGGTTAAAAACAACCCAAACATACTGGAGTTACTCAGCACGCCACCTGCGCATGTTTTGTTCCGTAGTTCCTTAATGGAACTTATCAAAGCAGAAGATTTCCTTTCGAAGTTATGCCTGGATACATTTGCAGGTTATGCGCAAACGCAGATAAAAAAGGCCAAAGGGTTAAATAAAAAGATAAACAAAACCTTTGAATCGGAGCGAAAACCAATCCTTGATTTCTGTTATGTTGTAAGTGGAAATGGTAGCATACCGCTTGCCGAATGGCTTGCAGAAAACAAATTCGGTCAGCAAGATTGCGGATTAACAAACCTGCCGCATTTTAGGGATGTTTACCTGCTTTACCATCAAACACAATTAAAAGGCGAAGGCAAATTCTACGGCATTATATCAGGCGGGTCTTCCGAAGATGTGCAGCTGAGCCAGGTACCAAAAGGTGTTGAGCCGCTGGCGGTGATGAATTTTAATAAAGATGGCTATTCCGTTTACTGCCGGGAGTACCGCGAATACAAAGATTGGGAAGAAAAGCGCAATGATGCCAGGTATAAAAGCACTATATCCCACGGGCAAAATTACGATGCCAAGAACATGATGCATACTTTCCGCCTGCTTAACATGGCGAACGAGATAGCACAATATCAACAAGTTAATGTACATAGAAATGACCGCGATTTTTTATTAAAGATCCGAAACGGAGAATACACATTTGAGCAGCTGATGCAAATGGTTGACGAAAAAATGGAGGAGATAAAAGCAAATTATGCCAAATCAACCCTTACCGAGAGGCCGAACGCCGAATTAGCCGAAGATATTTTGGTGGAGATAAGAGAGCGGTTTTACAACAAACCTTGCTAAACTTATGGCTTGCTTTTTATAAATAGCGTGGCATCTATCCGATATTCTTCGAGGCTGCTGATATTCGTGGAAATCAAGTTGTTTACGGTAGCCCAATATTGGCTGTTCTCTTTCCAAAAGCCGGTGTTTACCCGCAATAAATTTTGAAGCAGGTCTCCTTCATAAAAATCGCCTTCAGCAAATAAATTAACAGATAAAGTTTCGATCGCCAACGGTACCAGGTAGTCCAGTCCGAACTCCTGCCCTATCATTATCCTCATATCCTCAATTGAAAATTCATTTAAAGGAATTCCCCTCAAAGCAATTACCCGCGTAACTAAATGGCTACCATAAGCTGGTTCGGACGGCCATACTTTTTTTTCTAAATTTTCGAGCGTCTTGTATCTCCAATTATTTTCTAACTTCTTCAATTGTTATTTACCTTTCTTCCCCTTCAACACTCTCTTTACCGGCGATACCGATTTAGTAATGGTAAAACCTTGAATAATATCCTTGGGGGTTTTCACTTTGGCCAGGGAGTTGATATAGGCATCGGCCATTAGTTTGTACATGTATTCTTTGGGAAACTCCTCCTTGTTGGTAACCCGTATATAGCGGAACTGCTTGCCGTTGCCGATCAGCATTTTTTGCGGGTCATCCAATTCGCTGCCCCAATTGAAACCGAATATCACATTTTGATTGGTGCGCCATATAGCAACGTTGCAAAACACCTGCCCCAGCTTCTCCGTGGGCGACCAACCAAACGCCACAGCATTATATGCATCGTACACCAGTTCATTCGTCTCGGGGAACATATCCCAGGCAAAATCGCGCAGCCATAAAGCCAGTTCGATTGTTTCCGGCTTAAAGGGTTCCATAAATTTAAGCAGATCGGTAGTTTGCTCTTTGCTCATGGGTTAGGGATTAGATACCTAAAGATACTTGATTTTTTCCGTAGAGGCGCAATACTTTGCGTGTCCCGTAGGACAGGTGCCCATTTAGCATGTGGGATTTGCTTTGTGGATTTGTATGCGGGAGACGCAAAGTATTGCGTCTCTACAATTTTATCCCTATATATTCCACCAATACGTCCACTTCACCGTTAGCTGTCTGTTCTTTACCATAAATGGCGATGGGATGGAATTGTCCCCATAAACAATAAACAGGTCGGAAGCAGGCTTGTAGCGCCATTGCAGGCGGGTATTTATGTTCATGTTACGCGCTTGCTCATTATACTGCACAAAAGTGGTAAAGTACAGGTTGTTGGTAAAGGTAACATCGGTACGCGGGCCAATCAGCCAAAAGGTATTGCGGCCATAAGGCTGTGGCAGGCGTAAATCGTTGTAGGAGGCATTTACGGCTATATTTACATAAGGCTGAAAACGGTACCCCAACTGCCCTATGAGGGTTACTTTGGTGCCATCGTCATAATACCCGCCGTACGCAGCCTCGAACGCATAGGTAAAAACGCTTTGCGGTTTTGATATGTATTGCATATCGGCAGTGTTCCAATGGCTCTCGAAACCAACGGGCAGGTTGCCTTTGCCAATGTTGGTAGGGTCGTATGGGCGTAGTAGTTTTACATAGGTATCCAGCCCCGAAAACCATAGCTGGCTGCGGTTGCGGAAGGTGATGATATAACTGAGGTTGCTTTCGTTATCCGTGCGTTTAAAATGCTCATCAAAAAAGTAGGTGGACGATAACTGCAGGCTATGTATCAGCACCGAACCCGTTTTTGGGAAAAAGTTACGCAGTAAAAGCGGACTAAGCTTGTTATACCCCCTGCGCGGTACGTAGCCAACTTCGGCGTTGTAGTTGCTGCCTACATATTGCTGTTGCAGGTACAGCGTCCAATATTTGCTAAGGTATTGCAGGTGCGCCGCCTGCACATAGTCGTGCCCGGTAACGCCCGGACTGAAAGATTTTAAGCCCAATAGTTTACCCGTCCACAAGTTATTGGAGGAAGCGAGATTATACTCCAGCCCCAGGTTGCGGTTATAGGCAGGTGCTGTGTTGCCCGGATTTGGGGCGCTACCTGTAGCATCCTTATTGATAAACATAATACCGATGTTGGAGCGCGAGAACACCCGCCTTTGCAGCGTAACAACGCCGAAATTTTGCCCCGGCAGGTTATTAATGCCCGTTTGCCCGGTTTGCACATCCATCACGCCTACGCGCCAGTCTTTATTTATTTTCCCTGTGAGCCTTGTGCCAAAACGGATTGGCGCGTTTAACCCTACTCTGCGCGAAAAGAAAGGGCGGATATCTGCATAGCCAAAGTTGGAGAACAGGTCGCCGTTCTCTAAAAAGAACTGCCGTTTTTCGGGGAAGAAGAGTTCGTATCGGTTAAGGTTGATCACCTGCTGATCCACGTCCACCTGCGAAAAATCGGGGTTAACCGTCATATCCAAATTAAGCGAGGAGGTGAGCCCTATTTTCACGTCGCCACCGATATCCTTGCGCCAGTCGGTACCTGTTTTATTCTGATAATCTTTACTGATGCCTGCCAGTGCGTAAGGGATAATAGATACGTTACTGCTGGCCACAGGTGGCTCCTCATCCCAAACCAGCGTACCTGTATAAGCAAGTGATGCGGTAGGGAACTGCCTTGGTACCGGCGCCCAGGCAGATTTTTCGGTAGTCTTTAGGTCGTTACGGCTAAAGTTGATGCCCCACTCGCGGATGCCTTTTTTATAGCGGATACTTTTAAAGGGGATAGCAGCTTCCCAAACGTACCTGTCGGGGTAGTTTTTTACTGTCGAATACCATTTATTGTCCCAGCTCAGGTCAACCTTGCCGCCCTCGTACATGGTACCATCCCATTGCGCACCGGCTGCGTTTGCACCAAAACTGAAGCCATCGGTACGGGCATCAAAGGGGTCCATAAACAACAGGAAGTTATCATTCTTCCCAAAGTTAAAATCGCGCTTAAGCGATTCCACCATATTTTGCCCCGGCAGCCCGCCGTAACAAATGGCCACGACGTATAAATTATCGTTATCGTAGGTTAGCTTCACGGTGGTTTTTACCTTGGCGAAGCTGGTATCCATAGGCAACACCAAAAAGAAATTGGCGGCCGAATCGGCACGTTGCCAATCGGGCTCATCTACAATACCGTCAATTTTTATGGCATTGGCGGCACGTTTAATATGGTATTGATAAGCGGCGTTCTTTTTTTGAGCAAATACGCTGAGCCCGGCAAGGCAGAAGCAAAGCAGCAGTAAGGTGAGTTTTCCTGTTGACAATGAATGATAAATAAGAGTTTAAATACTTGGGTACGAGAAACAAGTATATTGATATTATCCGACAAAAAATATATCAATGTGTATTTTGAACACAATTGTTACTTTCTGAATCAGGATTTTCAGAATTAAAGAATTTTCAGGATGCAAACACTGCATTGTGGGCTTTCGATATCAACTTTAAAATTCTGTTCATTCTAAAATTCTGAAAATTCTGATTCAGACACCTTACATTTACCTCATGAAAAACACACTGCAACAACTTTACGGTAATATTGATATCTACCTGTTCGACCAGTTATTGAAAGGCCGTTTCGACGGATGCGATAAGGTATTGGATGTTGGCTGCGGCGGCGGGCGAAACATTGTGTATTTCCTGCAAAACGGTTATGAGGTTTACGGCATCGACCCAAACCCAAACGCCGTAGCAGAGGTGCAGGCCCTATCAAAAACGCTGGCACCAGTCAATGCTTTAGCAAACTTTATAAACTGCCCGGCCGAAAGCATGCCTTTTGAAGATGCGACCTTTGATCTGGCCATTTGCAGCGCTGTGCTTCATTTTGCGGAGGACAGCAACCACTTTGATGCCATGCTACGCGCTACCTGGCGTGTGCTAAAACCCGGCGGCTACCTGTTTGCCCGGCTGGCATCTGATATAGGCATAGAGAGCCTGGTAACGCCCCTGGGCAACAGCCGCTACGCCTTGCCTGATGGCAGCGAACGTTTTTTGGTGAACGAGCAGATTTTGATGGAATATACCCAGGACCTAAACGGGGAATTATTTGAGCCGATAAAAACAACCAACGTACAGAATTTACGGTGCATGACCACCTGGTGCCTGCGGAAAAAATAAGAAGCGGCCTGCTTTTATAGTGCCCGGTACATTATGTGGGTATCTACCATGCCCAATTGCCGATGGCGGAAACCATTTGGCGTTGTCCCGATGATAGCAAACCCATGCTTTTGCCAAAGTTTAACGGCCGTTATGTTGGTTGATACCACAAAATTAAACTGAATGCCTTTGTAGCCCATCTCCGTTGCTGTTTTTATAGAGTGCTGGCATAGTAAACTACCAACCCCTTTTCCCCTAAAGCCGGGGTGCACCATATATCCGCAATTGCCTATGTGGTTACCCAGCCCAACCTGGTTCGGTTTCAGGAAATAAGTACCTGCCACCTGGTTGTTATCAATTGCAATAAAGGTTTCCATATTAGCGCCCAGCCAGTAGCTCATCATATCGTCCCGGGTGCTATCAGGCGCAAAGGCATAGGTATCGCCGGGCTTTACCACGGCACTGAATATTTCCCAAATAGCATCGTAGTATTCGGGGGTAGCTTTTATTATTTCCATTGCAATCCAAAATTGCAGCATTAACCGGGTAATTCGAATACTCGTTGTAAGTTTCCTTATTTAGTTGCCTTATAGGATTGCGGAAAATCAATCAAATAAAAAAAGCCGACTGTAAACAGCCGGCTTAAAAAACTTGTTTGTTGCTTGCTTATTACAAAGCAGTTATTTGCTTCGCGGCAACGCCAACATTTTTATTCTCGTAAAGGTTTACCACAGCAAGATTGCTAACGGTTACGTTTTGTTCTGTTTCCCTGGCCATGTTCAATTCCTGGGTGGCACCGTTTATCTCAGCTTTTGCATTGTTCTTTACCAATAAAGTCAATTTATAAGCATCCAGGTTCAGTTTTGCCTGGGCATTGTCGTGCAAATCAACACTGAACTCAATTTTCGACAAGGTGCCGAACGATACGATTTGCGCGTTATCAAATAACGATACCGAACGCAGGTCGTTAGCCTTTACCCAGATCACTAATTTTTCGTCTTTATACGAAGATATGCGCAACACACCGTTGTTGTTTTGGATGAAAGCGCTTTCCGCATAATACTTATTGTAAACTTTTATTACATCGGCGGGGGCATCGGTAACAAAAAGCTGCACGTTGCCATGAACCTCGATGCTGGTGATAGCACCGGTATTGTTTAAGATGGTAAAAGCGTCATCTTTTATTGTATTAGCGTAAGCTGATTTGAATGACCCTAATGCTACGATAACCATCGCCATCAGGAATAAATTTTTGATTTTCATTGTGATATTATTTTATTTGGTATGCGTCAACTGTATTTACCATTTCAAATACAATTAAACTACAGGGGGTTTGCTCTTTCCTAGGGCAGTGTTATATACCCTCTGTAATTCTCCGCAAAGGTGAGGTTTTATATCAAAAGAAAAATCATCTTAGTGTAATAAATACACTATTTAAAAATAACGCATTTATACTTCCTTTTATTAAATTTTATACTCATTTACAGCTATTTATGGGGCCTAAAATTACCAACTTTGCATTTTTTGAGCTACCGGTTCAACTCTCCGGAAAGCGACTTGCTAAATTTTGGCGGCGTAAAATGGGGAAAGCGGTGGTAATTTTTTTTGCGATGAGGTGGAAAAACATGCAAAATCAGGGGATAAAATATTCCGTTTTATTAAGCTACAGCCTATTCCGCCGGCAAAAAAAAACAGCAGGCCTCTCAACCCACCGCTCCTGAAAACTAAAAACCTAAAATGAGACGCCGCGGGTAGATTCGAACTACCGTTAAAGGTTTTGCAGACCCACACCTATCCTCTCGGCCACGCGGCTTTGTTGCTGCCTATTTATTTGGCTGCGGCGTTAAGCGCAAATACGGCTTCACCTCTATAAATCCCTTAGGGAATTTGGCAGGGATATCTTCTGTTTTGATAGATGGCAATACTACCACCTGCTCGCCATCCTTCCAATCGGCAGGCGTAGCAACGCTGTGGTAAGCGGTAAGCTGCAACGAATCTATCACCCTTAATATCTCCTGGAAATTCCTCCCGGTTGATGCAGGGTAGCTGATAATCAGTTTTATCTTTTTATCCGGGCCGATAATGAATAGCGAACGCACCGTTGCAACAAGCGACGCATTTGGATGGATCATATCGTAAGCCTGGGATATTTCGCGGCTCTCGTCGCCAATAATAGGGAACGTAACCTCTACGCCCTGTGTTTCGTTAATATCGTTTATCCAGCCTTTGTGCGATTCTACATTATCAGTACTAAGGGCAATAACCTTTACGTTACGTTTTTCAAACTCATCTTTAAGTGATGCTGTTTTGCCCAGTTCGGTAGTACACACGGGCGTATAATCTGCCGGGTGCGAGAAAAGCACGCCCCAGCTGTCGCCCAGGTATTCGTAAAAATCAATTTCTCCCAGCGATGTTTTCGCTTTAAAGTTTGGGGCATCGTCGCCAATTCGTAAGCTCATAATTGTTTAAGTTTTATTGTAATATTTTGTAACAGCACAAAATGCCATCGGTTAATTATTATCAAACTTATCCATTAAAAATTCAGGAAAAAAGGCGGGCCGGCAGAGAAGCAAGTAGATGTTTTGGCAAACATCATTTTGTTTTTAAATCAGCTTATCTGTCTCCGCGCTAAGCGAAGCAGGAATTAGCACCTTACACCATGCATAAAGCCGGTACAGGTTGCTAAGACATCATAGGGCCTTTCCCTCTGTCTTTCTGGATAAGTATTTTTAAAGAACGATTACACCACAAAAATAGGCATAAAAACTATAATTCCTATAGACTTTCTTATTTTATCAAAATCAATTTATAATTAATTGAAAATCAACGCAAAATATTTCAAACAAGCTACTACGGCTTATCAGTAAGCACCAAATTGGCAAATTCCCCGTCCGAGTTATTACCCACCCAAAGCCCAAGTTTACCTGTTTTATTAGTACTCAACATCTTCACTTCTAACGATGGCTGCGTATTACCGTTTACAAATACACTCACCAGCGGGTAGGCCACTACAATTTTTGCATGGAACCATTCATCTGCTTTGGGCGCTGGCTCAATCCCTTTTTCGTATTGCCCGTTAAACTTTTGGCGCAGCAATTCCCAATCGTAATTTGGCAGCGAAACGTACTGCACGGCATGTATCTTCCGCACGGGGTCGGCAGCCCGAAAGTTGAACGGGCGGAAATAGATCACATCCGCTGTATTTTCCGCCTCTGCACCATGGAAAGCAATCCCCAAAAAACTTTGCTGCAATATATCTTTTCCTTTAATGTCCAGTTCGATGATACCATTGCTAAAGGCAACCCCCCTTATCCAGGCAACCCCGTCATTTTCGCGGGCCGAGAGTTTAACGCCTGTTTTATTACCATCATTTATTGTGCTTATGTCCCGATTATATACATCGAATTTTTTTTCGGCAAGTAAAGTTTGCAAATTATAAGATGTGGTTTTTTGTTGGGCCATTGCGCCGTAAATGCTGCAACAGAAGGCAAGCGCAAGCCATGGTAGTGTTTTTGAGAAATTCATAATTGGTTATTTAAAGTTCGCCGGCAGCGTAAATAAATGTAGTAAATAAATAATTCAAATTAAATGCGAAGGCCGCCCTTTATTTCTGAAGCCCGGCATGCGCCATAATTACAAACACTGCTTTATAAACCTTAAAAAGCTGGCCATATAATATACATAACCATAATTATGTTTTACCGTATAAGTGCCTTACATACTTTTAAAGTATGTGCATTATTTTAGCTATAATGCTCACAACAAGAGCAGTAAAACCGAGTTACTTTGATATTTTCGCAACAAAATATTACATCAATTATAATTCGGCCTAATTAATTATACAATAATACAATTGCGACAACTTAAGGTTGTAATATGGGTTAATGTATTTTTTTGGCATGTTTATTAACATGGATGTGATGATTAAAACGAACAGGAACAACGCCGGAAATGAGTTTTTTTGAGGGTCACAATTTTTTTGGCGAAAGCACAGCTCATCTTGCGCGTTTAATAAATAATATTAACACCGGCATTTGGGAATATAATACCACTACTAAAAAAGCGAAGTGGTCTGACGGCTTTTATGCTATTTTAGGCTATAAACCCGGCGAAATTGAATGCTCGTACCAAAATTTTTTCGAAAACATCCTTTACTTCCACGATAAGCAAACATTTTTAAAAGCCACGCATTACACCGGTCCCGGCCCAACCCCTATTGCACACATCAGGCTGCTTACCAAAGACAAGGGCTACCAATGGTTTGAAAGCTCGGCCTTAAAGCACGATGACGACGACGGCCAATTTATTTACGGTGTTTTAAACAATATTAACAAATATAAACTGGCAGAATTCCGGGCCTCAAAGAACGATTTCATGTCTGCCGAAACCGGCCGTATTGCGCGCATAGGCGGTTTTGAAATAGATGTTGCCTCGATGGACCTAAACATGTCACGAGAGATTTACAATATTTATGAATTGTACGGCGATATAAAACTTAATAACGAGGAAGCCATCAGCTTTTTTGAACCGCAGTACCGCCCCGTAATAACCAAAGCTATTGAAGATGCCATCCATTTAAGCAAGCCTTACGATTTGGAGTTGCTGTTTAAAACGGCCAAAAACAATATTATTTGGGTGCGGGCCAAGGGCATCCCTATTATAAACGATTGTGGCAAATGCATAACTATCCGCGGCATCTTCCAGGATATTGATATCATCAAGCGCAGCGGCTTAAGTATGCAATCGTCTATAAACCTGCTCGACGATCAAAACAAACGCCTGCAAAACTTTGCCTACATTGTATCGCATAACCTGCGCTCGCATGCGGGCAACCTTAAGTTTATGGTGAACCTGTTTGAGGAAACGAAATTAGAGACCGATAAGGAAGAGATATTCTCGCACATAAAAACTATTAGCGAGAGCCTGAGCGCCACTATGGGCCACCTGGACGAGATCGTAAAAATACAATCGGAAATAAGTAAGGAGCGTAAGTCGGTAGGGTTCCAAACGATATTTAACAATGTAACAGCCGCTTTAAGGGCTAACATAACAGCAACCAATGCCCACATTAATGCTGATTTTAGTGCAGTGCCCGAAATAAGCTATATCCCCGCCTACCTTGAGAGTATTTTCCAGAACCTGCTTACCAACGCCATAAAATACAAGCACCCCAACCGCGAGCCGGTGGTGAACTGCTACACACAAAAAGTTGATAAGCATATTTACCTGGTGTTTGAAGATAATGGTATTGGTATAGATATGAAACGCTTTGGCGACCACCTTTTTGGCCTGTACCGCACTTTCCACCAAAATAAAGATGCCAAAGGCATTGGCCTATTTATAACCCGTAACCAGGTGGAGGCCCTTGGCGGCACCATTGAAGTTGACAGTACCGTAAATGTTGGCACAAAATTTACAGTTAAACTGGTATAATAATAATAAAATAAATGAGTGCAGAACGACAAATGGTGACAGCGTGTATTATTGATGATGATGAAATTTTCATCTATGGGTTTAAAAAATTCATAGAAATTAGGGGCGTATTTGCCGAAATACTTGATTTTAGCAACGGCCGGGAAGCCATTGATTATTTAACAAACCCGAATTATTCTAATAACTTGCCAGACCTGATATTTGTAGATATTAACATGCCTGTAATGGATGGCTGGGAATTTACCCGAAATTTTGGGGAAATAAAATCTCATATAGGGAAAGAAATATCCGTATACGCAATTAGTTCTTCTGTAGATATACATGATATTAACCGCGCAAAAAATAATCCTGTAATAACCGATTATATTTTAAAACCCATCAGCGAAACGCATATAGCGGATATCATCAATTCGTACGAACCTTTGCCAAGGTTTCGAGGCTTAAACTAAAGTCCCTTACCAAAAAAGCAGGGTTGCACACATGTGTGCAACCCTGCTTTTTTATTTAGCTATCTGTACTTTGGCAGGTTGATAAAACTATTGTATATAGCTCTCCAGAATTTTAAAGCCCGACGTGGTTTTCAATTCAATTTTATCAATTGTTTTTGGCAGCAAAATACATTCGCCCATTTTTACCGGGTAGGCTAAATCATTGTGCTTAATGGTGTATTCGCCCTCTACGCAAACATGTATCACAAAGGAATCTAAACCCGAGTAGTCCTTTTCGGTACTGTGCGTAAAGTCCATGATGTTGGTAGTAAAGTAAGGGCAGCTCACCACATGCACGGTTTCATCCTTTTGCGGTGTGTACAAGGTTTTGTATTCGTTGTAATGCTTATAATCTATAGCTGCCAGTGCTTCCTGGGTATGCAACTCGCGTTTGTTGCCTTTATCGTCCACCCGGTCGAAATCGTAAATGCGGTAGGTGATATCAGATGTTTGCTGTATCTCGGCAATTAATAAGCCCTTGCCTATGGTGTGTACCCGGCCGGCCGGTAAAAAGTAAACCTCACCTGCAGCAACTTCCTCTTTGTTCAGGATATCCATAATATGGCCACTGTTTAATGCTTCCACGTATTCCTGCTCGTTCATTTCGCGGTTAAAGCCGGTGATGAGGGTGCTGCCGGGGTCGGCCTCTATTACATACCACATTTCGGTTTTGCCAAAAGAATTGTGGCGCTCTTTGGCCAGTTTATCATCCGGGTGCACCTGTACACTCAAATCGTCGTTAGCATCAATAAATTTTATCAGTAGCGGGAAGATATTGCCGAAATGCGCATAAACCTTATCTCCCACCAATTCGCCTTGATATTTCTCCAGCAGGTCTGCCAAGGATTCGCCATCAAGTTCTCCGCCATTCACTACCGAAACATCTGATTTTACGCCTGATATTTCCCAGGTTTCGCCGCAATTTGGCAAATCGCCAATATTTTTATGCAGATAGGTTTCTATTTTGTGGCCACCCCAAATTTTATCTTTGTAGATGGTTTTAAATTTTAGCGGATATAATGCTGACATAGGTAATAATACTTTGTTAATGACGGCTAAGTTAAAGATTTTGCCGAAGCCGTGAATAAGGTTTTTCTAAAAAGCAATACAATGATAGCCATCAATGCGGTGTGCAGGTAAATAAAATCGGCAATGCCTAAGAAATGCGCCTGTGTTAATACTCCCGCCCGCAACACTTTTCCCAGCAGCATAAATTCGTAAAGCTTCATGATAATTAAAGGCAAAACACAAAATACCGCCAAAATCCAAAAACGATAATTATTGCCCAGCCGTTTGTACACCATATATAAAGGCGGAAAAGCCAGCAAGAAGACCAGGCCAAACCCAATACCTTTTATAAGCCATATCGGTTGCCCGCTTAGTAAAACTTTCAATATGCTGGTTTCATCTCCCCCACCCAAGCCGGCTGTTAGTATCCGGGCAAAAGCCACGTTGCCCATAACAAGCGCAAAAGCAGTGGGCCAACATTTTTTATGACCGCTACGGAGCATAAAGTAGCCCGCCCACATGCACAGATAGCTAAACACCGGCCCAAAAATGGTTGGTATGTACGCATAAAACGACCCATCGCAATCCTTGCTCAAGGTCCATAAATTAAAATCAAGTTGGATGCCGGGTTGCCCGCAAACAAAGTAAGCAGCGGTGAGGTGCGCCATTTCGTGCAGTTGCCCAAACACAAAAACAAAAGCCATAAAGACGAGGCAATACCTCCAGCTAACAGGAATTTTCATGGCGGTTAGACGAGGCTTTCCACCACAGGTTACAAACAAAAAAGCCCATCCTTTTTCAAGAATGGGCCCTATATCAAAAGCGGATAATTACTTACCCAATTTAGCTTTCAAATTTTCGTCTATTGCTTCCAAAAACTCTTCGGTGTACAGGTAATCGGTACCGTGTTCTACTTTTGGTTTTATGGTGATGGCTAAATCCTTGGTCATTTTGCCGCTTTCTACGGTTTCAATACAAACTGCTTCTAAAGCTTTACAGAAGTCGATCAACTCCTGGTTACCATCCAATATACCACGGAACTCTAAACCACGTGTCCATGCAAAAATAGATGCAATAGGGTTGGTAGAGGTTGGGCGG
Organism: uncultured Mucilaginibacter sp.; assembly: GCF_946481715.1. The sequence continues at coordinate 53,844 of NZ_CAMLOV010000005.1, forward strand.
CCTGCCTGGTGCTCACGGTAGTGGCGGGTTACCGTACCATGTGCTGCTTCTGCTTCCATTACGGTACCATCCGGTGTAACCAGCGTAGAGGTCATTAAGCCTAAAGAACCAAAACCTTGGGCAACGGTGTCGCTCTGTACGTCGCCATCGTAGTTTTTACAGGCCCATACAAAGTTGCCGTTCCATTTAAGGGCAGATGCAACCATGTCGTCAATTAAACGGTGCTCGTAAGTGATGCCGGCTTCTACAAACTTAGCTTTATAGTCTTTTTGGTAGATCTCTTCAAAAATATCTTTAAAACGGCCATCGTATTTTTTAAGGATGGTGTTTTTTGTTGACAAATATAATGGCCAGCCCTTCATCAGCGCCTGGTTAAAACAAGCGTGTGCAAAGCCAATGATAGATTCATCGGTATTGTACATGGTTAAAGCCACGCCATCGCCCTTAAAGTTAAAAACCTCGAATGATTGCTCGGGGCTGCCATCTTCTGGTGTAAACTTCACGGTTAATTTACCTTTTCCTTTGGTTAAAAAATCGGTAGCGCGGTACTGGTCGCCAAAAGCGTGGCGGCCAATGCATATTGGGGCGGTCCAGTTTGGCACCAAACGGGGTACATTAGCCATTACAATTGGCTCGCGGAAAACCGTACCATCCAATATATTACGGATAGTGCCATTTGGCGAACGCCACATCTGTTTTAAGCCAAATTCTTTTACGCGGTCTTCATCAGGTGTAATGGTTGCGCATTTAATACCTACGCCGTATTGCTTAATAGCATTGGCGGCATCAATGGTTACCTGGTCGTCGGTTTCGTCACGGTACTCAATACCCAGGTCGTAGTATTTAATATCCACATCAAGGTAAGGGATGATCAATTTATCTTTTATAAACTTCCAGATGATGCGTGTCATTTCGTCGCCATCCAGTTCAACTACCGGGTTTTCTACTTTAATTTTTGACATACCTTATTATGGGTTATTTTTTGATTTAACGGTTTCAAACTTACATAAAATTTTATTTGTAAATTTTCAGAAACTCGACATAATTTTAAAAAAATAGCGTTACCTGCGGGTGTTGATTGTGATATTTACAATTGCCACACATAAAAAATCGCTTAGCTAATAATTAAACAATAAAATATTTAGCGTATTTTAACCGCGGCATTTAATTGAAGGCTGGTATTGGTTTTTAAACTTGAGGTGCTATTTTTATAAAAATTTTAATCATTCGCTATTTTTCCTGTAGCATTGCTGTTATATTATGATAAAGTTGCTTTTTAAAACAACATTTTTTACAATCCTGCTAACTTCGGCCGCCTTATTATCAAAAGCTCAAATTGGCTATGATTATGCCCAGTACGATTTTGGCTTGGGAGGCAACATTAATCAAGTTTATGGCGATGCCGAAACTATTAAGCCTACCGCTTCGGTAAATGTCAACTTTACTTACAATGCCACTCCTTTTGTAAATTATGTAATTGAAGTGCAGGCAGGCAAATTGGAAGGCGGCGACAAGGCTACAAAATCTGGACGGGTTTTTACCAACAAATACACTGCGTTTGTATTCAGAGGGCAATTGCAGGCAGGCGAACTGATAGATTATTCGCGTAGCGCGTTTATGAATGTGCTTAAAAACCTTTACATCTCGGGCGGTCTTACCTACATGATGAATAATGTAGGCCCTATTACGCGCTTATCAGAAGTTACACCCGGTTTTTATACTGATGGGCTTGATAAATCTAACGAACTTTTATTGCCGATAAGGATTGGTTACGAGGTGAAACTTTTTAACCGCTATAACGAACCATCTTTTAAAATAGACCTCGGCGCAACCTACAATCACGATTTTGGCGACAATATGGATGGCTTTTCGGCCGGTAAAAGTAAAGACATGCTGCTGCAATACAGTGTTAGCCTAAAATTCGCTATCGGCGGTGTTACTTCGTACCGCAAACAAATACATTTTTAATTATAGTTTATACCGGCAAACATTGGCAAGGTTTTTAGTGTATAATTGTTATATACTGAAAACCTATGATACCCGATAACGACGACTTCGAAACCATTGACCCTGCATATAGGGAAGACGATTTGGCAAATAGTGGCGAGGACACCGCTAATACCGACGACCTCAATTTCAATGAGGCGGACGGAAGCTTTGAGCTTGATGTAAAAGGCGACGACCCCGAATACGATCATCCTGATCCTTACGACACTGCGCCAAAAAATGGCGACGACTTTAGCTCCACCTACGATGAGGCAAACCCGTTTGATACTAAAGGCGAATACGACGCGGAGCGATCAATAGAAACCGATGCCGATTCGCTCGGCATGCATATCGATAGCGGAAAGATTGTTGAATTAGACCCGCTTGACGAAAAGCTGGCGCACACCCCAGAGGACGACCGCGACGATCTTGACGAAGAAGGTTACCCTAAAAATGATACGCCCGAAGGATTTAGGAAATAGTTGAAAGTATTGGAGAGGTTAAAAAAGCACCAATCCGAAAATACCTAAAATAAAAAGGGATGGTTCTGATGAGCCATCCCTTTTTGTTTATCCTATTCGTGAAATTCGCCTAATTCGTGTCTAATCGAAATCCAGGTTAAATTTATTCTTTAGGTCTATCAACTGCGGGTTTTTTGCCGCCATGTGCTGGAATTTCTCTAACGAAGTGTATGGCTTGCGCACTACGGTAGACTCTTCCACCTTCGCATTCACCTCTATACTAAAATTCCTTAGCGTGGTGCGCAAAAAGTTAAGTACGTTTGGCCGCTCGTCCCTAAAATCTTTTTCCTGTACTTTATTAGATACAGTTACCTCAAAATTACCCGGTGATAACACCCTGGGCGTTGCCGATGTAAAAATGTTATATAAACTGGCCGATTTGCCTTCGGCCTTTAGCTTGGCGCCGTGGTTTGTCCACAATTGTAAAAACTCATCGTACGTAAAGGGCTCTTTATCCTCGCCTTTTAAATATGGGTCCTCCTCCACGGCTAACGCTTCCTCCACCTGCTTGCCAAGGTCCTTCATGCTCGGTATCTTAACCGATGTTACGCCGGAATGTACGTTGGCTACAAAAATATTTTTTGGTTTTTCAACTTCGGGCGGGGCTTCCCCTACAATCGGTTTGGCAGCCTCTTGTGGTGTTGTCCTGTTAAAAACAGCCGGCGAAACATCGCGTAGCAAAGGCACCTCGTCGTTGTTTGCCGGCGGCGGTGGGGTGGTTTGCGTTACTGTATCAGGTTTTTTTTTTACCTCCCCTTGCGGGGCAGCGGCGGCCTGTGGCATTGGCGCGGTGGCCAGGTTAAATACCGAGAGCAGGTGGCACATCTTTAATAAGGCCAACTCTACTTGTAACCGCTGGTTCTTGCTTTGCTTATAGCTGATATCGCACTGGTTGGCAATATTCATGGCCGATAGCAAAAACGAAGTAGATGCCGCCTGCGATTGTTTTAAATAACGTTGTTTTATCGTTTCGCTAACCTCCAGCAATTTTATGGTTGCCGTGTCCTTCCCTACCAGCAGGTTACGGAAATGCTCGGACAGCCCGGAGATAAAATGCGCACCATCAAAACCTTTAGAGAGTATTTCATCAAAAAGCAACAGTGCCTGGGCGTTATCCTCGCCTAATAGCTTATCAGTTATACTGAAATAGTAATCGTAGTCTAAAATGTTCAGGTTGTCAATAACCGAACGGTAGGTAACATTGCCCCCGCTAAAACTCACGATCTGGTCGAACATGGAGAGCGCATCTCTTAAACCGCCATCCGCCTTTTGGGCGATGATATGCAGCCCGTCGTTCTCATACGTGATGCTTTCTTTTTGGGCTATGGATGCCAGGTGCCCGGCCATATCCTCTACCCTGATGCGGTTAAAATCAAATATCTGGCATCGCGAAAGGATGGTAGGTAGTATCTTATGCTTCTCGGTAGTGGCTAATATAAATATGGCGTAGTTGGGTGGTTCTTCCAGCGTTTTCAGGAATGCGTTGAACGCCGCCTGCGATAGCATGTGCACCTCATCAATAATATAAACCTTGTAGCGAGCGGCTTGTGGCGGTATACGCACCTGCTCTATTAAACTGCGGATATCATCTACCGAATTGTTGGATGCAGCATCCAATTCGTGCACATTAAAGGAATTGCCGTTGCTAAATGCACGGCAGCTATCGCAGGTGCCGCAGGCCTCGCCATTGGGCTGTAAATTGGTGCAGTTGATGGTTTTTGCCAGTATGCGCGCGCAGGTAGTTTTGCCCACACCCCTTGGCCCGCAGAACAAAAAAGCCTGCGCCAACTGGTTGTTTTTAATGGCGTTTTTTAGCGTGTTGGTTATATGTTGCTGACCAACAACGGTATCAAAGGTAGCCGGGCGGTATTTGCGTGCCGAAACAATAAAATTATCCACAGGTATAAAGGTAGCAAGAAATTGGCTAAGTAAAATAGCCAGAATACAATTTTAATGAATGGTATATTTGAAATAGGATTTGCAACGCTGATAATTATCATGACGAACGAGATAATCAAAAAATATGGAATTGATTTCCAAAACAGAGTAGATGATGGTAAAATTGATAAATTTCCGGGAGCTCATGAAGCCTTTTATATAACAGACTTATTGTTTGAATGGAATTCTGTAGATGACATTAATGATGGACTATTAAAAGATATAGAGGAAGCGTTAGCGGATTCTAATAGCGAAATAGAGGCCGGTAGTACGGTTGTAGATATCATTATTTACCAAAATGTGGTTCAGTTTTACCCTCGATGGCGTGAAGAAGAATCGTCAATGCCTACAGCCGATTTAAAAGAGATTATTACCGCCTGGCGCGATTTTTTACTAACGCCACCGCTAAATGGCTCATCAATTTACTCGCCTTTAAATATTGGCTACTGGGCGTTGGCAAAAATTAAAAAAGCACGTTAAGGGCATAAACGCTCGAAAAGGTGCAATATCAATGCCTCCTGTTACTGCAAATCATCATCCGGCAAATGGTCGTCTTCATCCGGGTCGGGCTCGCGCACATCGTCGCCTACGCGTATCTCGTGCTCATCATTGGTGCTTTCCATCTGGTCGTCAAAGTCTTCGTCCTCTTCATCATCCCAATCACCCTCAAAAACTTCGTCTTCCTCAATTGGCCCCTGCAAAAAAAGGGTATCATACATAAACCCTGATACACCAGCCTCCTGGTACCTGCTTTCAGAAAATTGCATAACGGTTTGTTTTATATAGGAAACGACCACCGGTGGCAATATGTTTTAAAAAAAAACTTATAAAAGCTTTAACAATTGTTTATAAACCTCAACAGCGATTCCCCCCCCTTTACATTGTAGTATTCTTTTGTCTGCGGCAAATGAGTTAATAAGCACTATTCCTTTTTGATTGAATTTACAAATGGCTTAACGTCTTGTTCTGCTGGACTATAAAAGCCAATCCCTATTGTCTTTTCTTTGGAGGATATCATGTAACTATACGCAATTCTCATATTATTATTTGAAGTCCTTCGATATTTAGATTCCATAAATTTAAAGCCTGCGATGCTTCCCATCTTTGAGCCAACGTAATACGTTGAATCATTAATATTGGGCTTTGAACTTGATAACGATCGTTCGTGGTCAATCACAAAGTAGAAAGAATTGGAATCTATAGGTACATAAGGAGTAATCTTTGAAACGATAATAAATTTGTATGGATTCAAGGTGTCAATCAGCAGTTCGCCCGGACCCGACAGGAGCCACTTCGTCAACTCATCTTTAATCTTTTCCTGAGTTTGCTGATGTACAATACGATGTATGTTGTTTTTATCAGCCAGCTTATACGAATTCGGCAGTTTAATAACCGCTCCAATTTCTTTTAAATTATAATTCATAAGGTTACCTTTCTCCTGGCAGCCCATAAGCATACAAGAAAAGGCACCAATTAGAATGTAAAGACTATTCTTCATGTTTATAATGAGCGTAATGCTTTTTAATTGTGAACAGGAATAGCCCTGTTTTAAAGCATGTAAAATACATATAAATTGCTTTGATTTATCAAGAAATCTTACTACATTTGCAGCCCCGTAATAGCGGGTATTTAATTAAAAATCAAAGTATAACAATGCAACAGTACGAAATCGTGATCGTTCTAACCCCGTTGTTGTCGACTGAAACAGCTGCAGAGGCAATTGCCAAATACAGCAAAGTTTTAACCGACAACGGAGCCGAAATTGTCCAGGAGGATAATTGGGGTTTGAGAAAACTTGCGTACCCTATTCAAAAGAAGACTACAGGGTACTATCACTTAACTGAATTCAGGGCTCCCGGTGATGTAATTAACAAAGTGGAAGTTGAGCTAAGGCGCGATGAGCGTGTTTTGCGCTTCCTTACCATTGCGCTGGATAAACATGCAGTAGCATACAATGAGAAAAAACGCAGCGGTGCCTTTAACAAGAAACCTGCGGCTAAAGCGGAGGAAAGCAAATAATGGCAAACGACCAAATTAAATACGTTACCGCCCCCAAAGTGGAGGATAACCGTAAAAAATACTGCCGTTTTAAAAAGAATGGTATTAAGTATATCGATTACAAAGACGCTAACTTTTTGCTGAAGTTTATTAACGACCAGGGTAAAGTATTACCTCGCCGTTTAACAGGTACTTCATTAAAATTCCAGCGTAAAGTGGCCCAAGCTGTTAAACGTGCACGCCACATTGGTTTATTACCTTACGTTACAGACTCATTAAAATAATCAGGAGGTTTACAAAATGGAAGTTATTTTAAAACAAGATGTAAAAAACCTGGGCGATAAAGACGATGTAGTAAACGTTAAACCAGGTTATGGCCGTAATTTCCTTATCCCTAAGGGTTATGCCATATTAGCCACAGAATCTGCACGTAAAGTATTGGCAGAAAACCTGAAACAGGCTCAATTTAAACAAGATAAAATACGCAAAGATGCTGATGCTATTGCTGCTCGTTTGGAAGGTGTTAAACTTACCATCGGCGCTAAAGCAGGCGAAAGCGGCAAAATCTTCGGTGCTATCAATACCATACAGGTAGCTGATGCATTGAAAAAAGAAGGTTTTGAAGTTGACCGCCGCCGCATCACTTTTGACCAGGAGCCAAAATTTGTTGGCGAGTACGTTGCAAACGTAAACCTGCATAAAGAAGTAAAAGTTCAGGTACCTTTTGAAGTAGTAGCTGAGTAATTTAGACTGATTTCGGATTTCGGATGTTCAATTTCGGATTTTGAAAAACGTTTAGAACCATAAAAAAGGAGTTTTGCTAAGCAGAACTCCTTTTTTGTTTTATAGATTAGCATCACAAATGGCACGTACTCAATCTTCCAAAAAATCCACTTCCAAATCAAAATATCGCGGTTCTAATTCAAAAATTGGCGGGGTTCTCCGCCTTGCCTTCCGCATCATTAAACTGGCGATTATTGCCTTTGTAGGGCTTAGCCTTTTTGGGGTGATCCTCTTCCGCTTTGTAAACCCACCCTTTACCTGGCTGATGATACAGCGCGGTTTTGAACGTAAAGCCGCCGGCAAGGAATGGAAAATTGACAAGCAATGGGTTGATTTTGAGGATATTGCCGACCCCATGAAACGTGCCGCAGTTGCCGCCGAGGACCAGACTTTTTTGGAAAACCACGGTTTCGATTTTAACGCTATTCAGAAAGCTATACAAAAAAATGCTAAAAGTAAAAAACTGATAGGCGGTAGCACCATTACTCAGCAAACCGCCAAAAACGTATTCTTGTACCAGGGGCGCTCGTTTGTACGGAAAGGTTTAGAAGCCTGGTTTACAGTACTTATAGAGATCTTCTGGAGCAAAAAACGCGTGATGGAGGTGTACCTTAACGTAATAGAAATGGGCGACGGCATTTATGGTATCGAAGCTGCTTCGCAGGCATATTTTCATAAACCGGCGTCGAAGCTTACCAACAGGCAGGCGGCGGCTATCGCGGTGATATTCCCGAGCCCGCTGAAGTGGTCGGCAACTAAGCCTACGCGGTATTTGAAGCACCGGCAGTATCTCATCAGGGCTAATATGCGCAGGCTGGGGCCGCTGGAGTTTTAGTACATTTTTGCACAAATCATCCCGAAAAAATCGGTGCTTTTCTTCAAAAATCGGAGGAAATCGGAAAAAATTTGCGCTTTTGACGCGCTTAAAATCAGTACTATGTTGGCGACGAAAAAACGGCATTTTTTTCCGGCTGTTGCCAACCTGTTTGGGGTATCTATAAAAAAATTTCTTACACTTATGGTGACAACATTTCGGCTACTTATATTTCCAGTGCCTTGTTTTTCCTTCGCTTATCCATTCCAACCCTTCCTTTAAACGCTTCTCGCGGGTGGCCTCGCTTTTGGCATCTTCAAACCAGGTGATGTACTCCTTTTTCTGCGATGGGCTGAATTTTTCGAAGTACGCCTTCGCCTCTGGCATCCCCTCCAACAGCTCTGCTAAATAATCCGGGGTATCCATAACCACCGCTACTGGTTTGGGCGCAGCCGCTTTTTTTGCCGCCGGCTTAGCTGCTTTTAATGCGCCCTTTTGAGCCATGGCCTGGCGGATGTACCAAATCAGCACATCATCATCCGGCAGGTCGGTAAGGGTAAACAGCTTGCCTATGCTGCCGGCCGCTTCGCCGCCCTCCGTGTGTAAGATCTGGTGCGGATCGGGCAGCAGGTCGGCTTTCCAGAAACCGAAGCCGGCATGTTGTTTAAAGGCCATCATAAAACAAAGCACGCCGTTGTACTCAAAAAATGGGGCACTCCATTTCATCGTCTCGGTTATCTCGGGCGATGCGCGGTGCACCAGTTGGCGCAGGTGGGTTAAAATAGGTTTTGCAAAATCTGCGGCTTTCTCTATATAAGCATCTACCCGGCTGTCGTATTGTTCCATAATTGAGGTTTATACAAGTAAAAATATAAAAAAGGCCGCGGAAACAAATGCCTGCATGCATTATATTTATAAGCAATTAAAGCCATGGACAAAGCAAAAACAACCCAACAGCCGTCAACCCACATAATGAGTAAATTCATCGACATTAATGATCGCAGTGCCTTGAGAGATGCCCTTGCAAAACTTAGCGCCGCAACCAAACCTGTATGGGGTAAAATGACAGCACGGCAAATGGTAGAGCATTTGATAGAGCAGGTAGAATATACTAATGGCAAAAAAACAGCCACGCTGGATGTGCCACCCGAAGATGCCGAAAAAGGCAAACAGGCCTGGGTTTACTCAGATATCGAAATTCCACGAAATGTATTTTTGAAAGTGCTCTCAATAGATTACCTGTACCCAAGCCTGCAAACGGCCATCGAACAGCTATTTAAGGAGCTGGAAGGTTTTGACAACTACTTCCGTACATCCGGCGCAACCATCATCCACGGCGGTTTTGGCCCTTTAAACCACGCCGAATGGCTGATATGGCATGGCAAACATTTTACCCACCATTTAAAACAGTTCGGGCTAATTTAATCTCTTATGGCAGCAACAAATACAGGTGCTACTTAAATTCCTCAAAAGCAAAATTATTGTACATTTGGAAACCATTGTAACCCTATGTTAAAGTGTACTATACGCTTGCTGATCATTTTTTGCACTGCCGCCGTATGGCTCAGCAGTTGCAAGCTGGACGCGCCCGTATATCCCGATAAGGGCCTGGTTCCCGATACGGTAGATACAGATACCATACCGCCGGTTGTTGTTGATGATGGCACCAACCCGCCTACCGATGCAACTTACACTATACCAATCGGCGCTGTTAATACCATCGTTTTCCAGGTAGATGGCGGCGAGACCGTTACCCTTGAGGGTGCTACTGCTGATGTATCACCAGTAGGATCAGTTGCAACTTCGGGCTATACCAGCCTGCTTGCCGGGCAGCCCGACCCGGAGATAAGCGTTCAATTAAACTTTAGCAATATTATTGAGGGCGAATATGCCAACGACCTGTTAGGGCTAATATACCAGGGCCTTAAACTAAGCGATGACGGCAGCGGGAAGGTAAAGGCAACAACGTTTAAAAAGATTGGCAACTCATACCACATCCGGGGGTATTTTAAAGTAAATGCCACTAACGATAACGATGGCATTAAGCACATGGTTGTTGGCTCGTTTAATATTGCGCAATAAGGCTAACCGCGCAGCAAACTTTTGAGGCCCGGGTGCGCCTGCGAGGCCAGGAATTCGGTAATAGAAAATTCTGCCAGCTTGTGGATATAGAAGGGGTCCTGCGCAATTATCTTTTCCAGTATTTCTTTCGAATCTGCCTGGGCAACAATAATGCCACCGGTACGCGGCACCTTCCTGCCCGACACCAGGAACACGTCCGCCTCGTAAAACTTCTTCAGGTATTTTACGTGGGCAGCCACGTGTGCATCTAATTCTTCTAGCGGGACTATGTAGTGGAGGTTGATTACGAACATTGCTATGTATACAACTCCTTAACCAGTTCTATTAGAAATTTTTTATCAACGCTACTTTCATCTGATTTGTCGTAAAGAGTAACCATGTTAATCGTAACCTCAGCATTTGTTTGCGTTACCAAATAAGTGATTATCCGATAACCACCACTTTTACCTTTTAACTTACTTTTGATTGCTAACCTTACTTTGTAAAGTCCACCACCCAAGTCTGAGCCTTGCCTTGGGTTTGTTAAAAGGTTTCTTTCCAATTCCTCTAAGTCTGCCACAACGGAAGCATGCCGCTTCCTTAAAACCTTGGCCTTTCGAATAAAAACTTTCGAATAAATTATAGTATTTGCCACTATATATCTTTAAGCGACAAAGGCTGCATGTTACCCAACTGCATCTCTTTAATTTCTTTTAAAGCTGTAGCAATTTCCGCAGTAAGGGGGCTTACTTGAGGAGTTTCTATTACCTTAGCTTTGAACTTCTTCAAAATGGTTAATACCAACTCTGCGTCGCTATCTTTTACTTGTACCGTGAAAGTTGTCATAAACAAATTTAATAAATTGTTATGCCACCACCAAATCCCTAAAAAGCTGTATATGCCAGCTATCCTTAAATGGCACTTCCCATTTGGTGTTTAGTTCGGTAACGTTTTGCACGAGGTTGTTGAATACGATGGTTTCGGTAGTGATCTTACCTTCTTTCAATAAATTCTCAAATTGCTGGCGGGGTACGGATAGTATCTCTTCGCCATCGCGGTAAGCCAGGTTAAACCTATCAAACAGGTTTAGCCCGAACTGCTGCTCCAGCTGTTTCATAAAATTTACCGATTTATCTATCGAGCAGCCGCTTGCCCCTGCCTGGCTTTCGTCTACAATCAAAATTAAAAAGCGGTTGTACCGTATCCCGGCCTTAGCCTTTAGCTGGTTGTTGTGGGCCGTCCACCCGGTGGTGAAATTATCCAGCTGCACCTGTATTTGCAGGGCCTCGGCATCAGTCAGTTTACGGTCGGATTGGTACACCCAAACCCTCGATTGTGAAGAAAATTCCATAAGGCAAATTTATTCAATTTATTAAATTCAGGGTATTATTTGTTGTCATACAAACATCACGTCTACCAACGGTGAAAAAAGTATCCATTACCCTGCTGTTATTAGCAATAATGCCCCTGCTATATGGTTTCGCGGCCGTTATGGACGAGCAGCAATGGCTAAGCTGGGGCAACAGAGCCCTTACCGAGGCTTACAACCCATCGGGCGAACCCAACATCGCCAGGTGGGAGATCATGCTCACAACCGATCATTTTATCCGCCTGCGGAAAACTTATCAACAGGGTATGCAGGAGTATTATTCCTTCCATATCAAACGCCTAAGCGGACTAAATTACATCCCGGGTACCGAGGCCGCCGATACCCTGCAGCTACACACCCAAACCGATGATATCATCATCCAAACCTTCGGCGACCCGGCCGGCGATCTTGATTCGATGGCAGCCACGCTGAATATCCCCGTAAATAAATTAGCACCGGGCAGGCTGGATAGTTTGAAAGAGGGGTTGAGGTTTTTGAGGATGAGGGGGATGTAACTCCCTTGCATTACGTTAGAAATAATATCGAATAATGAATTTCGAATATTGAACTCCGAAGTTTCACCTTCATCATTCGTTATTGGACATTCGGTGTTCGATATTAACTTGATTTAGCACTTTAACCTAATTGCATTCTTCTACAACCCATTCGCCCTCACCGTTATCTCGGCA
>NZ_CAMLOV010000006.1 GCF_946481715.1 uncultured Mucilaginibacter sp.
AATAAGGGCATTTTTTATTTGAACAGACTGGCTCATTTGCAGGGCGTTTTTTGAGCCGCAAAGGTAGGGATTAGAGTTTAGAGATTTGCGATTAGAGAATAGTTTTTTTTATGTAGTTTGTAATTGGTGCTTAGGCAGATAAAAAAAGGCGTGCGGCAGAAAATCGGCATAATTTTGTAGCGTTTTTACCCGGTAACGCGTAATGTTAAAAAAAAGCCAATAATGAAAACAGTAACTAAGCTATCCGCTTGCCTTATTATCCTTTTAGCTGCGGCCTGCACCAAAATGCAAGAAGTGATATTGATCAACACTGCGCTTACCGGCACCTGGAAACTAAACGCAACTTATATGGACCCGGGTAATGGCAGCGGCACTTACCAGCCCGTGGCCAACCCCGGCAACAACAGCATCACCCTCAAAACCAACGGAGCGTTAGAAGTTAGCGGGTTAGACGATTCGGAAAATTTTTTACTCCATTTTTCGCAATACAAAAGCTTTACTATACAGGATAGCGTAACCCTTGTATTTAAAGAACATGCTAACAATAAAACGCAGAAATTCATCTATAAAATAGAAGGCGATAAGCTATCGTTAATGCCCGCCGGGCCTGTAATGTGTATCGAGGGTTGTGGTATCAGGTTTAAAAAAGCTGGACAATAATTGCAGGGACATGAAAATTACAGCGAAAACTCTATCGGCATTATTTATCATCGGCATTATTTCAGCGGGATGCACTAAACAGGGTGCCACACCAAATGCTTCCCTAACGGGCAAATGGCGCTTTGTAGGCAGCCGCCAAAGCAGTGGTGGCCCGCAATACTGGGTACCCGCAACCAGTAGTAACAATTATTTGGAACTTAGGGCCAACGGCACAATGGAGTGGACAATTGGCAGCGAATACAAAAAATACACTTTAACGGATAGCGTTACTCTCAAGATGACTTATGCCGACGGCAGCAATTATCAAAATTTTTACTATCGCATCAAAGGCGATTCGCTTGGCATTAGCCCAACAGACCCAATACGATGTTATGAGGGTTGCTCCGAACATTTTGTAAAAATCAAGTAATTGTAGGCGGCAGCACATTTGCTGTTGTCGGCCACGGTTGTTAATTTTAGCCCATCACAATGAAACTATTATGGGCGATAACCTGCAACCAACCACCTCCGTTGAAATACCTTTAAGCAAAAAGAAGTTGTTACTCATGTTATTGGGCTCTGTTGCCTTTGTAGCAGCGGGCATTTGGTTTGTGACGCATCCACAGATCAAACTTCTCGGCAATAAACCCAACCCTGTACTGGCCTACGCTATTGGCGTTGCGGCAATAGCGTTTTTTGGCTTTTGCGCATTTTGCCTTGCCAAAAAATTATTTGATACGAAACCCGGACTGGTAGTAAATGCTGAGGGCATTACCGATAATTGCAGCGGCTTTTCATTCGGCCTTATCCCCTGGGCAAACATTGAAGATATTTATGTGATGGAAGTTGGCCGGCAAAAATTGATCATGGTATTGGTAAATAACCCTGATGATTACATTAATCGCCAGACAAACCCATTGATGAAAAAACTGGCGGCAATGAATTACCGTTCGTATAAAACGCCGGTAAGCATAACTGCTAATACACTGCAATATAATTTTGAGGAATTGTATGGGTTGCTGAGGGAAAGATTAGTTACAAATTGAAAATATCAAATCCGAAACGGCGAAGCCTTCTTGAGCAGCCATAAAAATAAACAACGCGAAAAATCGAACATCCGAAATCCGAAATCAACTAATCTTTAACTCCTCATTTTCTTCAGCAAATTCTCAATCACTTTGGGGAAGTGTTGATGCTCCAGTTGCTGGCCTTTAAATTTAACTATCTCCAGAGTATCGCCCGGCTCAATCTTAAATTTCGACTGATGGATAACCTCTCCTTCGTCAAACTCGGCATTTACAAAATGAATGGTAATGCCCGATTCTTCTTCGCCGGCGGCTAAAATAGCCTTGTGTACATTATCGCCATACATGCCTTTGCCGCCAAATTTAGGCAGTAGAGCGGGGTGCAGGTTAATAATTTTATTGGGGAAAGCATTCAACAAACTCTTAGGTACCAGCCATAGGAAACCGGCCAGCACAATAATATCTACCTGCAGGTTTTTTAGCAGCGATATCACGTCGTCGGTATCATAAAATTCTTGGCGGGTAAATATGTGCGATGGGATCTCAAAGTTATCGGCGCGTTGCAAAACGTAGGCCTGCGGGTTATTGGTCAGTATCAGTACAACTTCGGCATCGGCATTACGCTTAAAGTGCTCCATTATTTTCTGGGCATTCGATCCTGATCCTGAAGCAAAAATGGCAATTCTCTTTTTCAAAGTAGCTGTTGGCTTTTGTACTGCAAAATATAAAAATTTAACAAGTTATCGCGTTATTACTTCCTTTTGGCGTATAAATCCCCAGCGGTATATCGTTCGCGGTTGTGTAGATGTATAATAGGCCTGCGTGTCTCCGGTTTGTAACACCATCGAAAAATCGCCCAGGTTGCTTATTTGAGCATTGGCAAACGGCTTAGAGCTACCCGTTGCACTATTATCCTGGCAAACCATATCCGCGAAAAGGGTGAGCTTAGTATCGCTTAAACTGTAAGCACCGCTGGCAATAGGCTGGTCCTTGCAATCAAAATTAGTGTAAGTACAGCTTCCGTCTTTATAAAATTTAAATATTTGTGTAGTATCGCAAGTAATGGTATCGGTAGACTGCTGAACATCGCCTATATAATTATACACCAGTAACGAGGCCAATTCCCATTGCCTGTTAGTTAGTAAATTGGGGATATTGCTTTTATCTTCCTTTTTACAGGAATTAACAGCAAATGCAATAAGCAACAGTACAGGTAAACACCAAAAACTTATCTTTTTCTTCATTCCTTATTATCCCTGCAAAAATAGAAATTCCGTTTACATCCTTAGCAGGCAATTAATATAACTCTATTAACGCGGCATTATTTTGTTAATGGTTAATTAGGATGATTGCCGGGTGATTAATTAGCTTATAAAAGTTTAAATTGCGGCTAACAAATCAATCGGAGAATTTAAATGATGCTAAACCAGCCCATAAACCACTCGCCAAACACATCAGCCATACGCATCCCCTATTCGCTATTAAAAGCCGAATTTAACCGGGTATTGCTCTCGCTCGATTTTGCGGACGGCAAGGCCGATGCTTGCGCGGGAATATTTGCAGATAACAGCCGCGATGGCGTTGCATCGCACGGGTTAAACCGTTTCCGGGTATTTGTTGACTATTTAAATGAAGGCCTCATTACACCAAACGCCGAACCTGCCTTAGTAACTGCTTTCGGCGCCATAGAGCAATGGGATGGCAATTTTGCTACTGGTATGCTTAACGCCCGCTTTAGTATGGATAGGGCAATAACCCTTGCCAAAACCAACGGCATAGGGTGCATAGCTATCAAAAACACCAACCATTGGATGCGTGGCGGCACCTACGGTTGGCAAGCCGCAGAAGCGGGGTGCGTTGGCGTTTGCTTTACCAATACCATAGCCAACCTGCCACCCTGGGGTGGCACCGAGCCGCGCCTGGGCAATAACCCATTGATTATTGCTGTACCCAAAAAAGGCGGGCATGTAGTATTAGATATGGCCATTTCGCAATTCTCCTTTGGTAAATTATGGCAATACGAAGCACAAAACAAATCCCTGCCCTTGCCTGGTGGCTACGATACTGTGGGAAACTTATCTACAGATGCCAGGGCTATCTTAGCTACGAAACGGGCATTGCCAATCGGCTTTTGGAAGGGTTCTGGATTATCATTGGTGTTAGATCTGTTGGCAACCATCCTCAGCGGCGGCAGCTCAACCGCGGCCATTACCGAAAGCGGCCGAAAGGAAACCGGCGTATCGCAGGTGTTCATCGCCATAAAAGCTGATGCAGAACAAAACGAGGCACTGATACAACAGATTATCGACTACACCAAAAGCAGCGCGATTGAAGGCGGCGGCGAAATTTTATACCCCGGCGAAAACATGCTCCGCACCAGGGAAAAAAGCCTGGCCGAGGGCGTGCTGGTTGATGAAAGGATTTGGGAAGAAGTGAAGAGGATGTGACTAAAACAAAAACTTTTTATTAACAGCTTTTGTCTTTCTTCCCTGTTCATAACCTCCAACATAATTGAAATTGAATTTTACCAAGCAATTTACAGCTACACCATTAATTTTTGCTGGTGTCCATTTTACAGACCTCGACTGGTATGCCCGAGTAATATCTTTTACGAACTTAGGGTCGGTTCCGGCATCGCCTAATACCTCCATATTTACAACTTTGCCCAATTTATTCACTACAAAGCTTACATCCCATTGTCCGTGGTAATCGCCAAGGGTATAAATAATTTCATTTTCGGTGATATTACACTCCGGGAATAAATATCGGTTTGCTATGTATACAGAATCTTTTAGCGCTTCATTATATACGGGTTTGTCCGCAACGCGTACGTTTTCGCTTTTCACATACACGTTAACCATGGTTTCGTCATTATTGTCGTTAACCTGGTGAAAAACCAGTGTATCCTTAGTAAACTTATCTATCTGGTAATTTACAAAGCCAATTCTCAGCAACGACCCCGTTATAGTATACTGAAGGTCGGTTTGACTAAAAAGCAGGTCCATACTTACTTTCGCAGTACCGTCATCGGTAAAGCGGTATTTGATAAACTGCACCATCGTATTTGCAGGCGCGGGGAAATAGCGGCCCTGGTCGGTAATTAAATTAGCTTTAACCCAAAGCCCTGTTTCTTGTTTTTGTGCAGTTGCGATGAAAGGATATAAGAAAATAACCAAGACAAGCGTAACGATAACTTTCATTGTGACAGGTTTAAAATCAGGACTAAATATATCCTATTATTTTTATTATCACAATATTTTTAGCCTACTACCTCACCAAGCCCTCAAACTTATCCCAAAAGCCATCTTTTGGTAATGGCGCTACAATTAGTACCGGTTCGTGTTTTACGGGGTGCTCAAACTGCAGGCGGCGGGCATGCAGGCAAATGCTTTTACGGAGGCTGCCGCGCGGATAACCGTATTTATTATCGCCAACTATGGGGCAGCCAAGAGTGGATAGCTGTACCCGTATCTGGTGCGGGCGGCCGGTTATCGGGTCAACTTCTATTACGTAATAACCATCAAGCTCGCCAACCAGTTTGTAGTTTAATTCGGAGCGAAGGCTGCCTTGCACTTCTTTATCATGCGCCTTGGTAACGTTCTTCTGCGGGTTTTTGACCAGCCAATGCACCAGGTTGCCGGTCTCGGGAAATGGGCGTTTGCGGGTGATGGCATAGTAGGTTTTATGCATTTCGCGCCCTTTAAACAGCTTATTTATCCTATCCAGCGCTTTGCTGGTTTTAGCGAAGAGGATAACCCCGCTCACGGGCCTGTCTAACCTATGCACTACACCCAGGAAGGCACCATTTGGCTTGCTATATTTTATGGCTATGTATTTCTTAACCTTTTCATCCAGTGGCTCGTCCATGGTATCATCTACCTGTACAATATCGCCCGCTCGTTTATTTACGGCAATCAGGTGGTTATCTTCGTACAGGATATCCTTATCGGTAATATCGTGGCTGGTATAATTATGTTCGGGGCGAGCCAATTTGATTTCAGATTTATGATTTCGGATTTAGTTTTTTACCATCCCCCCTTCAGGGGGCCGGGGGGCTCAATACTCCTCCTTCTCGTTGGGGAAGTTGCTGGCACGCACATCGGCTACGTAGTTTTTTATGGCGTCGTCCATTACGCTGTAAAGGTCGGCGTACTGGCGTAAAAAACGTGGCTTAAAGCCTTTGTTAAGCCCAAGCATATCGTGTATCACCAATACCTGGCCGCTGCAATGCTGGCCTGCGCCGATGCCAATGGTAGGGATGTTCAGGCTCTCGCTTACTTCTTTGGCCAATTTGGAGGGTATCTTTTCAAGCACTATCCCAAAGCAGCCCAGTTCTTGTAATTTTAAAGCGTCTTCCTTTAGCTTGGCGGCTTCGGCTTCTTCTTTAGCTCGTACGGTGTAAGTGCCAAATTTGTATATGGATTGCGGCGTAAGCCCCAAATGCCCCATAACTGGTATACCCGCGGTTAATATACGGGTAACAGATTCGGCGATTTCTACTCCGCCCTCCATTTTTACGGCGTGCGCCCCCGCCTCTTTCATAATGCGGATGGCAGAGCCAAGTGCCTCCTTTGAGTTGCCCTGGTATGAGCCAAAAGGAAGATCGACCACAACAAGCGCCCGTTTGGCTGCGCGAACTACCGAAGCAGCGTGGTATATCATTTGGTCGAGTGTGATGGGTAAGGTAGTTTCGTGCCCGGCCATTACATTTGATGCCGAATCGCCCACTAGGATAATATCGGTACCGGCATTATCTACAATAACGCCCATCGAGTAATCGTATGCCGTTAGCATGGCAATTTTTTCGCCACGGTTTTTCATTTCCTGCAGGGTGTGTACAGTAATGCGTTTTACTTCCTTGTTTACCGACATAGCTTTACCTTGTTTATCTGCCGCAAAGTTAGAAACTCATTCCGTATTTTTCATTTTGAAAAATTGAGTACTTTTTGCCTTTGTATTTATATATTATTTTTTATTTTAGTGCAGCCCCAATTATAAAAACAAGACTATTTTGATTAATGGACAATAGAATATATCCCTGCGTATATTGCGGTAAGCCAATGAACCATACCGACCGCAAGCCCCGTAATTTTTACTTAAAAAAATTCCTCCCGTTTTTACCTATTAGGCCGTTTTGGTGTACCCACTGCTTAAAAACAACATTTTTTTGGGGTAATAAAGGCAAGTAAATGCCTTTAATTTTTATTTTCTGCACCAAAAAACAGTAGACAAGCTTTTTGTTTTCAAATTTAAAGCGTACTTTTGCGGCGTGAATAAAGAGGTGTTTTACTTCAATCTTCCGTCTTGTTTTTACGGAGCTTCGTGCCAGAAAATCCGAACAAATTACTCTTTCAATTTTTTTGCAAAATGAACCACTACACCAAGTTGCCTGCAATATTGTTATTAGCCGATGGTACCGTATTTTATGGTAAGGCCGCAGGCAAAATAGGCACCACTACCGGCGAGATCTGCTTTAACACCGGAATGACCGGCTACCAGGAAATTTTTACCGACCCATCGTACTTCGGGCAAATAATGGTGGCAACTAACGCGCACATTGGCAACTACGGTATTGCCAATGAGGAGGTGGAATCGGGCCAGATACAGATAGCCGGTTTAGTTTGTAAAAACTACAACATTGCTTACAGCCGCAAACAGGCAAATGAATCGATACAGGATTATTTCCAGGAGCAAAATATTGTAGGGATATCTGATATCGATACCCGCCAGTTGGTGCGCCACATACGCGATAAGGGCGCGATGAACGCTATCATTTCCTCGGAAATATTAGACCTGGAGGAATTAAAAGCCAAATTGGCGGAAGCGCCTGATATGGATGGCCTCGAGCTCTCCTCGCATGTATCAACCAAAGAAACCTATACTTTCGGTAGCGAGAACGGCGCGTATCGCGTAGCTGTTTTAGACCTCGGCGTTAAAAAGAACATCCTCCGCAATTTTGACGACCGCGATGTTTACGCTAAAGTTTACCCTGCAAAAACCACCTTTGCCGAAATGGAGAAGGATTTTGCGCCATCAGGGTACTTTATTTCCAACGGCCCAGGCGACCCATCTGCCATGCCTTATGCGATAGATACCGTTAAAGAAATTTTAAATGCCGATAAACCGCTGTTCGGGATTTGCCTTGGCCACCAACTGCTGGCTTTAGCAAACGATATTCCAACCAAAAAAATGTTTAACGGGCACCGTGGCCTTAATCACCCGGTAAAGAACGTGATTATTAACCATTGCGAAGTAACCTCGCAAAACCATGGTTTTGGGGTAGTACAGGAAGCGGTAAGAGCTTCGGATAAAGTAGAAATAACCCACGTAAACCTTAACGACCAGTCGATAGAAGGTATCCGCGTAAAAGATAAAAAAGCATTCTCGGTACAGTACCACCCCGAATCATCTCCCGGCCCGCACGATAGCCGATATTTGTTTGATGATTTTATCAACTTAATGAAATAAGAATCGGGATTAAGTCGATTTTTATGATTCCACAGATTTAAAAAAAAGCCTTTTAAGGGGTAAACCTGAAAGGCTTTTTCTTTTGCATCAAAACGTCATCTGCACATCCGGAAAAAATGTAAATTACATCGTTATGGATGCGTCACTCGCCCGCATATTAATTTGCCTTTTAGCCGGTATCGTGCTTATTGTTTTGCTTACGGCAAAATACAGGGTGCATGCCTTTTTTGCGCTGGTATTAGCCTGCATGGTTGTTGGGCTTGGCGTGGGCCTGCCGGTAGATGCGGTGTTTATATCTATTAAAGAAGGGTTCGGCAACATCCTGAAATCGTTAGGGCTCATCATTGCATTAGGCACTACTTTGGGTGCCGTTTTAGAACATACCGGCTGCACTCGGGTAATGGCCAACGCTATTTTAAAGCGCGTGGGCAGCAAACGGGCAAACCTCGCCATGAGCCTTACGGGCTTAATTGTGGGGTTGCCTATCTTTTGCGATTCGGGCTATATTGTTTTAAGCGGCTTAAACAAGTCATTGGCGCGCAGCACGGGCATTGCCATGGCGGCAATGGCCACATCATTGGCGACTGGCCTATACTCGGTGCATTGTTTAATACCGCCGCATCCTGGCGCATCGGCGGCGGCAGGGCTTAGCGGTGTAGATTACGGCCGGCTAATTTTAATTGGCACACTTGTAGCTATCCCAGCTATGCTGGTGGGCTACTTCTGGGCAAATTATGCCGGTAAAAAATACGTTGATCCCATTATAGTTACCGAAGAAACGGAAAATGAAAAAGCTCATTTGCCATCTGCATTAAAGGCATTTGCACCTGTAGTAGCGCCAATTCTGCTCATTGCTATTAAAGCTTTTTTTGTGATGGATA
Organism: uncultured Mucilaginibacter sp.; assembly: GCF_946481715.1. The sequence goes on from NZ_CAMLOV010000006.1 coordinate 9,014, forward strand.
ATGCCTCGCCAAATAATTGGCTCAAAGCTCTTTTATACACCGGGGAGCCTGCCATAGCGCTCGCCATTGGCATATTGCTTGCCTTTAACGCAGCGCAATATTGGCAAAAGCACGAGTTTGCAAAACTGCTGCAGGGTGGTGCCGAAAAAGCAGGCGGCATCCTCGTTATCATCGGCGCAGGTGGGGCCTTTGGCGCGGTACTGGCAGCCACAAATATTGGCGGCCACCTTGGGGCGGCATTGCCATTGGGCAGCATGGGTCTGTTGTTTCCTTTTCTTATCACCTTTATTATCAAAACCGCGCAGGGCTCGTCAACGGTGGCAATTATTACGGCGGCATCTATTTTGCTGCCCTTATTAAAACCGCTTGGTTTGGATACAACATCAGGGCATTTGCTTTGCGTTTTGGCCATGGGCGCAGGTTCTATGATGATATCGCATGCTAATGATGCTTACTTTTGGGTAATAGCCAAATTCTCTGGCCTGGAAATGAAAACGATGCTCAGCGTTTATTCGGTATCCACTATATTAATGGGGCTTACTACCTTCGCCATGGTTTACCTGCTTTCGTTTATCTTATGATGCACATCCTCATTGCCCCAAACGCGTTTAAAAACAGTCTTTCGGCGGAGACCGCGGCTGTAGCTATCGCTAAAGGATTAGCCCAAAGCGGCCTGGAATGTACCACAGAGTGCTTTCCCATAGCTGATGGCGGCGATGGTACTGCACAACTCATCAATCAAAAACTAAACGCCAAAATTATCCTGGTAACGGTCAACGACCCTTTGGGGAGGCGTATTGAATCTTCCTTTGGTTTGATAGATGATGGGAGAACAGCAGTGATAGAAATGGCAGACGCATCCGGCTTTCGCCTGTTAAAAACAGAAGAATTGAACCCGCTACGGGCCACAAGCTACGGCACCGGCCAAATGATATTGGCTGCGATGGATGCCGGCGTAAAAAAGATCATCATCGCAATGGGTGGTTCCGCCACGGTTGATGGGGCAACCGGTATGCTATCTGCACTCGGCGTACAATTTTTAGGCGCCGATGGCGAACCGCTTACCAATCTGCCCGAGAGCCTGCCGCAAATAAAAGCTATCGATCTCTCCGGTTTAGACGAGCGCGTAGCAACCTGCGAAGTTGTTGTGCTTTGCGACGTAGATAACCAACTACTGGGCAATAATGGCGCAGCGGCAGTATTCGGCCCGCAAAAAGGAGCGGACGCTACGGCGGTAAAACTGTTGGATGCAGGACTGGCATCTTTGAGCGAAGTGGCCTTGAAAGCCACAGGCAGAGATATGGCCGCAATAAAATACGGCGGGGCAGCTGGTGGTGCATCGGCAGGTGTTTATGCGATGCTGAACGCCAAATTGGTAAACGGCATAAATTACCTTTTGGATATCACCCGCTTTGATGATGCCCTGCAAAAAGCCCAACTGGTTATAACCGGCGAAGGCAGTATTGACGAACAAACCCTACAAGGCAAAGGCCCCTTCGGTGTGGCCAGCCGGGCAAAAGCCAGGGGCATACCGTTGATTGGGCTTGCCGGTAAAATTCCGCTGGAAAACAACGAAAAGCTGAACCGATATTTTGATGTGCTGCTGGCTATAGGCAATAGCCCAACTGATATCGCAACGGCCTTAGCTGATACCGAGAAAAACCTCGTTAGAGCCGGTAATACTATTGGGAGAATGCTGAAGGTTTAAAATCCAATTACTTCTTCAAATAATAATCCGGCACCGGCAAGTCCTTCCTCTCCACATCCCATATAATGCTGCTCACTTTCCAGCCCTTGGGCGTTTTGATGAGCTGAAAACTGTTTACGCCACGCTCGGCGATACTGTCGCGGGTATTTAAATAAGTATTATAGGTGCTGATACGGTGTGCCACACGGCCAAACTGTTCGGTTTTACCAAAAGCCTCCTCTTCGTAAAACATATCTATATGCCCGTCGGCCACAAACTGTTTATATAAGGCAATAAAAATTGGCAATGGCGTAATATCAGTCGTATCGGTGCGGAAGTTTATGAGTTGTGCTTGCGGGATAAAGTAATTGCCTATTTCGTCAAACCTGGGCTTCTCGCCTTTTTTAAAACTAATAGCGGCGTAAGCATCATGTACCGCTTTGGTTATGGCACTGTCTTCGGGAACTGTGTAAGCAGCCGAAGAGGTTTGCACTTCAGCGGATTTTTTATCAGCAGTTTGGCATGCGGAAATTGCTAACGCCATGGCTGCTACCAATAACAGGTTTTTCATAATTGCAATTGTGTTTATACGAAGCTACTGATTTACACGCTTTTTTCCTAAGCGCAAAACGGTTTTGAAGATGAATTAGCGAATGCAAAAAATTACTGCTTGACCATTTGCAATTTTCTTATTTTTATTTGGATTTATTCTAAATAAGGTTTTACTTTGCCGCTGTGAGCCGTTAACACCGGCTATGAAAAACTTAAGCCTGCTTTTATAGCGAGTAACTTTAATAGGTATTTTGCCTATAGAGCAGGCACAAACTTTTAATCCATCTATCTATGTGCGACGCAAAAGTCCTTAGCCAAAGAGGGGCATCGGTAATTAGCCGGTGCTCCGACTGCCGTTGTGTTTTTATCTGGAACCATAACCTCATCCTTAGTTTTACGCCCGAGCAATTTATGCAGTTTAAGGATTTTGCCGCCGAACTCGATTTTACCGGCCACTCCTTCCCCTTCCCCGATGGGCAGGAACGCGTTGTTATGCGAACCCCAACAAACGACATACAATTTGCCTTCACAGCCGATGAATGGGAAGATTTCCACGCCGCAATGGCCGAGGCACTATACATGCAGGAAGTTTATGCACTGATGGGTAGTTAATAAAGAAGTAAGTCAACAAGGTGTAACAATCAGAGGCAAAACCTGGATAATCTTTCCTTCATGCCCGAAAATCGGCTCCAATAAATTATTTTGCCGCTCTATGAAAGATATCCCGGTACATAAAATACAGGACAGGGCCAGCAGCGGGCTAGATATCCGTCAATTTGTACAGGGCGAAACGCTTTCTAAAGAGGTTGAAAAATTGGGGATACACCGCGATGATCATTACCTTTTCTTTATTTTGCAGGAAGGCACAGCATCAATGATGGTTGATTTTACAGAGATGCAATTTGCCGGAAGCCAACTCTATTACCTATTACCCGGGCAGGTGCATCACCGGATAAGGAACGTGATGGCCGATGGCTGGTTTATTGCTGTAGATACACCATTGATAGCGCCCGATTACCGGAAGGTTTTTGAAGACCACTTGTTATTGCAACAACCTTATACTTTAAGCCAACAGCAATTAACCGAATGCCACAACGTACTTTGTTTGCTGCGCGATAAGTTTATCGGCAACCAGGATGATGCCTTTTACTTACCGGTAGTTTATTCCTTGTTGCAATCGTTTTTAGGAATGGCAGCCAGTTGCTATTGCGGGGCCAATGCTAATCAATTACATTTATCGCGCCCTGCGCGGTTATCGCAAGAGTTTAAAAAAATCCTTACTGAAAACGTACGCATGGTTAAAAGCCCCTCGGCGTATGCTGCGCAATTAAATGTGTCGGAATCGTACTTGAACGAGGCGCTGAAAAAAACAACTGGCCTAACGGTTAGCTACTGGATTATGCAGGAAGTTGTACTGGAAGCCAAGCGCCTTTTATACTATACCGAAATGAACACAAAGGAGATAGCGCATTCTCTTGGATATGACGACCATGCCTATTTTTCGCGGGTGTTTAAACGTACCACAGGCAGTACGCCATTAGAATTTAGGGTGCACCACCGTAAATAGTCCAATCATTACCCCGAACCTGCTATTGCCCCGATTGCTCCCTACGCCTTTCTTTGTGGTATAAATTATCACATTATGCAATCATCAACCTTACATAAACTAAAAACCCGGGCTGGCCGTTTATTAGAAAGCCGCTTGCTGCAAAGCGGGCGCGTGCTGGAAGTGCGCCATTGGGAGCCCGCCACCATGATAGAGGTAGACCTATACCTGCCCAATGCAGATGTACAAAACTGGCAGGAGATACCTTACATCAAATTTAAAGTAGATAGCCTCACCTACCGCGATTATACACCAAGCGGCTGGGACGCAGAAACACATACCTGCACCTTGTACATTGATGCAGCACACAAAGGCCCTGGCAGCAAATGGGCGGCAGGCTTAAAAAAAGATGATACTGTAAATTACCTTAAAATTGGCAGCACCCACCACGCCCCCGAAAGCACGGCCGCCATTATTGGGCTGGGCGACGAGAGCAGCATGGGGCACATGCTTGCCCTGCAGCAAATGGTGTTGCCCAAGGCACGTTTTTCGGGAGCGGTACTTATTGCCAACCCGCATCACCGTAAATTATTTGAGGAGTACTTTTGGTCGCCGCTACAGCCTATTGAACGGACCGATGTTTATGGGCACCTTAGTATGATACAGTGGGTTATACAACAACATTGCGATATGGCTCACACCGTATTTTATCTTGCCGGCAACAACACCATGGTTAGCGAACTGCGTAAATTGTTAAAGCAATTGGGTTATCCCTCATCGCGGATAAAAACGCAGGGTTTTTGGAACTAAAAACCGCTAATAATTGCGCGCCCGATTTTAACGCGCGGAATATTGGATAAAAGGATTAAGCGGTTTTTCTTTAATGTCGAGCAGGAAAAACGTATTTAATTTCACCTGTAATTTGGGCAAAAACATAAAGGCCAACAGCAACGGCACGCCCAGTATAGGCTCGCCAAAACTTAAAATAAACATAATAGCCAGGCAGTAAAGCACCTGTTCTGCATTTAAAAGCTGTTTACGGCAAAATTTAATATAACAATAAGCAAGGTAAATTAACCCTATAAGCCCAAACTGTGCCAAAGCCTCAAATATGCCGTTTGATACATTGATGTTGTACTTAGTATTTACAAAAACGTCGTACCGGTTATTTACACCGCAAATTAACTTTGCACCAAACTTGCGGTAAACAAACACCATACTTGAAAAACGGTCGAGCGGGATCTGCTGATGCATGCGCCTAAAGCTTGCATCTAATTGAGCCAGATGCTTAAGGTCGTCCATATCCTGGTGGTAGGTATACTTTATTTTACCTCCTAAAAACGGCACATACATAATAACCACCACACACAACGGGATAAACAGCAACACCCGGGCCTTTACTTTAGCCCGGTACCGTAAAGCTAAAAATATTACTACCAGCAAAGCCAGGCAGGCGGTGGTCGAAAAAGTTGTGATAACGGCGGCGATAAACAACCATGCTTTTTTGTCGAATTTGAATTCGTTTAAAAAGAAATGGAAAACGAGCCCGATGACAAGGAAGCAGCCAAACGCCCCAGGCTCCCAGGCAAAGCCGGAGTTTGCAAAATCGTGCAGGCCTTTGTGGAAGGTAAATACCAGCAGGTTGCTGTACCCGGGTAGCAATTGATTATTTGGCAGGTTTGCCGCCATAAATGTTTTGTACAAAAGAGCAGGCGCCAAAAGCTGAAGAGCAAAAAACAAAAATGATATTACGGTAAGATCCGCAATTACCTGTACAATGTAGGCTATTGCTTTATTTTTTACGATAGCGCAAAAAAGGAATGCCGTGTATATGTATTTGCACAGAAAAATTACGTCTGATTGAAAAAACTCGTCGTTAAGGTTATTAATGTAATAATCGCGCAGGAAGACCAATAGCAGGTAACATACAGAAAATACGCAGAACACCCGGAAGTCCTTCAATGTAAAAAGCCGTTTAGCTAAATAAACAGCTGTAAAAAATACCAGTATAGCCATCCAGCAAATGTTGGTGGACGACAGTACATTTGCATTTGATGAGAGCAAAATAAACAACAGAGTAACTACATAATAAATATTGAACCGTTTGTAACGATGTAGTTTACCTTGCATAAGTTAGTCGATGATCTGTTTAAGCAACGTAAAGCATTCGGCAGCTGTTGAGCCGATGCTACTACCCCGGTAAGCTGCCAGCGCGTTGATAGCAGATAGGGAACGCGGCAGCGGCGCTTCCATCACTTCCGATTGGTAAACCTGCATAATCTCAAGCTTTTTATCTATATAGGGGCTTATATCGATATAAACGTTTGGCGTAAAAGCATTTCCGGGCAGAGCGGGCGAAAACTCCGTTTCGGATATGGTTTCGTACATCAACACTTGCGTTATAAAAGGGAAATTGAAGTTTTTTGTACAGCTGAACGCGGCCTTAAATATAATTTGGTGGTCGGTATGCACATCACTGTGGTTGGGTAAAAAAACAGTATCTGGCCGTACCTCTTTTACAATGCTGCTGATTTTAGCTACTAAAGGGCCTATATCGTTATAGGTTATGCCTGCGGCATCGTAACCTAATTCAAAACGTTTGGTAAACCCATATAGCCTGGTTACCTCTTCAATTTCCCGCTGCCTTAATTTTATATTTTCGGGTGTTTTTCCGTTGCGGTAAAACTCGGTACATATCAGCCAGTAAACCTTGCAGCCACGGCTAACGTATTTTAAAATGGTGCCCCCGCAGCCAAGGGTTTCATCATCGGGATGGGGTGCTACTATAAGTATTCTTTCCATTATTAGCTCCCGGTATTAATTGCCATATAGGCATGTTCGTTTATCTTAAAATCCAGCATCGCACTTTTGTACTCTTCCTCGTTGCCTATGTCCTGCCAGTAACCATCGAATGGGTAAACCGAAACCGGTTGCTGGTGCTGCAACATGCTATTCATTAGATCGTCCATGCCAAAGGGCTGGTTTAGCGGAATAAGGTCGAGCACCCCTATATTAGCTATGTAAATACCTGCATTTATTTGCAGGGTTTGGGGCTTTTCTTCCAGTTTTATCAATTGATTATCCGCATTGGCATGTAATACACCGTAGGCTATTTTATACTTCTTTTTAAAAGCGGCAACGGTAAATAAGCTATTACTTTCAGTATGAAAGTAATACAAAGCTGCCAAATTCAGGCTCGAAAGGATATCGCAATTGATCACGAGGAAATCATCGGGCAGGCCGGTTAAGATTTTCAGCGGGCCTGCTGTGCCTAAAGGGAAATCTTCTACTGAATAGTGGATGTTTACTCCCCATTTACTGCCGTTACCAAAGTATGCCTCAATGTTTTGTGCAAAATGGAATAACGAAAAAGTGATGTCGCTGAAGCCAAAGTACTTCAGCTGCCGTACTATTATTTCTAATACCGGGTACTCCCCCACCGGCAGCAGCGCCTTAGGTACCGAATGCGTAAACGGCATTAAGCGGCTACCCTTACCACCCGATATAATAACTGCGCGCTTATACATTGTAAACTTTGCTTTTATAACCTGCCATATTGCCGGGGACAACCAGCCAGTTAATAGTTTGCCGTAGCCCTTCCTCAAACGTATAAGCCGGCGTAAAACCGGTAAATTGTTTTATTTTACTGTTATTGCATAGCAGGTGTTCTACTTCTGCGCCGGCAGGCCGTACACGCTGCTCGTCGGCCAACAATTGTACGTCGGCATCCATTTGTTTACAAATGAGTGCAAACACATCAGTCATGGAGTAGTCGGTACCCGAACCAATATTTATCGTTTCGCCAATCAGGCCGTCATTTTCCGCGATAAGCGCCAAGCCCCGGCAGGTATCAGCCACATAATTAAGGTCGCGCCGCGGCGATAGGTTGCCTAACTTCACCTCTTTGCTACCGCTTGCTATCTGTATGATGATAGCCGGTATAATGGCCCTTGCCGATTGCCTGGGGCCGTAAGTATTAAAAGGCCTCGCAATAGTTGCCTTTAACCCGTATGACCGATAAAAACTGTATACAATGGCCTCGGCGCTTATTTTTGAGGCGCTGTATGGCGATTGTGCCTGCAACGGATGCCTTTCATCGATTGGCAAATATTGCGCGGTACCGTAAACCTCGCTGCTGGATATGTAAATAAACTTTGCATTACATTTTTGCGCAGCGCTGCACATATTAAAAGTGCCGCTAATATTGGTGTCTATAAAGCTTGCAGGGTTTTGGATGGAATACGGAACGGAGATAAGCGATGCGAGGTGAAAAACAATATCGATACCTTCTGTAAGTTTTTCGCAGCAACCGGCATCGCGTATATCACCGGCAATTATTTCAATATTGGTGCGGTCAGCAACGCTCTCGAGCCAGCCCCAGTTGTTAAAAGAATTGTACAATACTAAAGCCCGTAGTAATGCCCCGTTACTTTGCAGGTACTCTACTAAATGCGAGCCTATAAAACCGTCGGCGCCCGTTATTAAAACTCTTTTGTTTCGCCAAAATTGGGGCATTTATGAAAATGTTTAGGTGGTAAATGCATGCCCCAATATAGTCATAAAATTGATAGGGTACGAGGGTAAATTGCTTAAAAGAACAAAAATGTTACGATTCAAAAAAATACGTTTTTAAAAGAAAATAAAATTACCCTTGCTAATCATATATCGCATTAATACCCCTAACAATCAATTTGTTATATAATACTCATAGGTTTCCTTTATACCTTGTTTTAAATTGAGGCTGCTTTGCCATCCCAACTCTTTTAAACGGTTAACGCCGGTGAGTTTTTGTAAAGTACCGTCGGGCATATCGTGGTTCCATAATATATCTCCTTTGTAGCCAACCACATCTTTCACCATGTAAGCAATATCGTAGAGCGCATAATCGGTACCCAGCCCTATATTTATCTGTGTATTCCTAACTTCATTTTTTACAATGCCTGCAGAGTACTGCATGTCCGAATATTTAAGCAGGTCCGTAAAATCAACCTTTTCCATAATATATAAACATGCGTCGGCCAACTCACTGGCATGCATTACTTCGCGGCGCGGCTTGCCTGTCCCCCATAATAAAATACTACCGCCCCCAGCCGTATCATCTTTTCGGATGCCATATTTTTGCAGGATGGCTATGATCTGGCTTTCGGTTGCGTCACCGCCAATTCCTTCTACCGGGTTCCTGGCCAAATCACTACGGATGGCATCCCAGTTATCATTCATTAATGATTTCCCTAAATGCATTTTGCGGATAAACGCGGGTAAAAAATGGGAGTTGGTAAGGTCGTAGTTATCGTTAGGGCCATACAGGTTAGTTGGCATAACAGATATGTAATTGGTACCGTACTGTACGTTATAACTTTCGCACATTTTTATGCCGGCTATTTTGGCTATGCCGTAAGGTTCGCTTAGGTATTCGAGCGTATCGGTAAGCAAGTAACCCTCGTGCATAGGCTGCGGGGCGTTGGTTGGGTATATACAGGTGCTGCCTAAAAAAATCAGCTTTTTAACCCCGGCGAGGTAACTGTTGTGGATGATATTGTTTTGTATCTGCAGGTTTTCGTATATAAACTGCGCGCGGTAAGTGTGGTTAGCCATAATACCGCCAACGCGGGCCGCTGCTAAAAACACGTATTGTGGCTCTTCGTCTTTAAACAGTTTTATCACCGCGTTTGGATCCAGCAGGTCTATTTTGATAAACTTGCAGGCCCCGCTTGCCAGATAGGCCGCCTTAAAGCAATCGGCAGGGTTGCGGGTATGGTGAGTGGCTATTACATTAGTAAAGCCTTTTTTTATCAGTCCCCGTACAATAGCCGAGCCAGCAAGCCCCGTGCCACCTGCAACCAATATTTTTTCTGACAGATCCATGTATGTTTGTTTGATATATGATGCATTGTTCACCGATGCCCGGTACTAAAAATTCAGGCTAAAAGCTCGTTTATAAATTCGTTTATACCTCTGTGGCTCTTTATGAAGACTGTTTGTTTGCATCGGTTATAGGCAGCAGTTAACACCGTGTCCGGCTCTGTTTCGCCAAATACCATTGTATTATTTTGGTTAAAACAAGCGCTCCTCGTGATATAAGCATTATTGCTGATCAGCCTTGTTTGCAAGCTGATGGCCTCGTAACAACGCATGGTGATACCGGTTTGCCCTTTGTTGGCATAATCGATGGTAAACTCCGCTGCGCCAATGGCATCAAGGTATGCGGCGTCATTTAGCGGTGCCAGGCTAATATACTTACGGTATTTTAGGTATAGCAAGGGGTTTGCACAAAAGTTGCGCAGCAGGTCAAAAACGTTGTTTTCGTGCAGGCTGATGAGTGCTCGCTGTGGCTTAAGCACACCCAATACCCGGTGAATATATTTAAGCCGGCCAGGATAGTTTTTGCCAATAGCACAAATATCATATTTAATGGCCTTGGCACCTGTCGGGGCCGGCATGGCCGAAAACAATTCCAAAACGGGGATGTGGTACTTACTTGCATCGGCATAGTCAAAGGTGTAATATTTGTCCACATCCCGATACCAGGCTAACGGCGCGGCATTAAAATCGAAAGTATCCCAGTTATACCCGATAATGCAGGGCACTGTTTTACTGATTTCTTTAATCAATTTCTCGTTTACACCCCTTCCCCTTATAATTACCGCTAACTCATATTTTTTATCGTTAAGGAATGTTTTTTTAATGTGCCTATATGTAGTAGTAAAAACCAGCGGGATCTGCAGCTTACCCATTATACTGCCCATAATGCCGATGGGATATATATCATTGGCGACATCTACCTCAAAACCCTTTGCTATAAGCGCATCTTTTAAATACCCTGCAAACGAGTGGAAACTTTGTTGAACAATTAATAAACAATACTTCTTTCCCGGCTGTCCGTCCATCTGCTTGGCTATACAATGCGCTTTTGTAATCGGTTAGAAAGATATTCAAAATATTTCGACAGGGGAGCATTTTTGCACAATAATGCCAATTGTGCCCGGAATAAATTACCCACCGTTCGCCGTTGCCGTTTGTTGTTTTACCGATGGCCATTCCATTTCACCGATAAGCCCTGCCCTGCTCATTGCCCCTACAAATCCATTCACCGACAATTTGCAGCACTTCGCCTAATAACGCTAACCGTTTTTTGGCTGCTGATGCACCTTTGTATTGTAAAACAACACAAACATCATCATGACAACGTCGCTTACTATCCCGTCTCTTTACTCAATGATAGCCCTTGTAGTTACCGCTGTGGTAGTTATCAGCGTGGGCTGCCTCACCTGCTAACATCAACTCTATCATATATCCGGCGGTTTCTACACAAATAGAAACCGCCGGCAGAATTTCATCCCCTAACGGCACCAACTAATCCTCACTTAAAATAACATTGGCAGGTATATTGCTTTACCAGCGGCAAATACCTGCAATAATGAAAAAGGGAGATACCGTACACTGGCAATGGGGTGCAGCCGAAGCCGAAGGCAAAGTAGAGCAAAAGCATACCTCAACTATAACAAAAACCATAAAAGGCACTAAGGTAAAACGTAAAGCAAGCGCAGATGAGCCGGCTTTTGAGATAAAGCAGGCCGACGGCAGCAAAGTATTAAAATCCGAAAGTGAGCTAAAGAAGGGCGGAAAATAAACCCTTAGCTATCAGATTAATGTATTAGTTAATAATGGTATTTTTGAGTAGATACATTAACATGATACGAAGAAATTTTATGATGACGGCACTTGCTGCTTTCCCGCTCACCGCTATAGCAAATATCGGCACCGGCCTTTTCTCGATAATAAACAAAGGGTTTAAAACAGCCGCCGGCGAGGCGCGGTTTGGCAAACGTTTTAGCAAAGCCGGCGGCACCTCAAATGTACTCGAGTTAAAAATATCAGGCGCCGACACCAATGGCGGTATCGCCGTTTTCGAACAAACAGGGCTCACCTATAAAGGGGGGCCGGCCCTGCACACTCACCTGTTGCAGGACGAGTGGTTTTATGTACTTGAGGGCGAATATTTTTTCCAGGTGGGGGAGGATAAATTTCAAATGAAGGCGGGCGATACTATTTTTCTTCCACGCAACGTGCCACATGCTTTTGTACAGTTAACCGAAAAAGCTAAAATGACTGTCTCCTATATGCCGGCCGGCAAAATTGAAAGTTTTTTTGAAACAACCAATAACCTTACCTCCAAACTCTCGATGGAAGAGCTGGCAAAAATATTTGCCGACCATGACATGAAGATTGTAGGCCCACCGTTAAAAATATAACCACCTACCGGTTTTAGCCATTGCAAAATCTAATCGAATTTTAATGCGCTAAAGACTATACCGTACGCAAATACCAAAAATCCGTTGCTATATTTACGGTATGGCAAAACAACCTATTATCACGGTTAATAATCTCACCAAAAACTATGGCGATTTCGCAGCTGTAAAGGGTATTAGCTTTGAAGTATTTGAGGGCGAGATATTTGGCTTGCTTGGCCCAAATGGCGCCGGTAAAACCACCACGCTGGAGATCATTGAAACCCTGCGCGATAAAACATCGGGCGAGGTTATTGTCGCTGGTTTTAACGTAGATAAAGATGCTGATAGCATTAAAAAGATAATAGGCGTGCAACTGCAGGCTGCGGGCTACTACCCAAACCTTAACCTTTCGGAGTTGATCTCGCTATTCTCAGGCCTATACGGCATCACCAAAACGCCAATGGAAATGCTGGAGAAAGTGGCCCTAACCGATAAGGCAAAAGCCAAATACAAAGAACTATCCGGCGGGCAAAAGCAGCGCTTTTCTATAGCCACCACCTTAATAAACAATCCGCGAATTATTTTTTTAGATGAGCCAACCACCGGGTTGGACCCGCAGGCCCGCCGTAACCTCTGGGATTTGATCCGCGAGATCCGCGACAGCGGCACCACCGTGGTGATCACCACGCATTACATGGACGAAGCGGAAGTACTTTGCGACCGCGTTGCCTTTGTAGATGGCGGCCATATAGTAGGTATTGATACCCCCGATCATTTTATAGATAAACTGTTAGAGAGCGGCTTTGAACGCAAAAAACAAGTAAAGGATGCCAATCTGGAAGATGTTTTCATCAACCTAACCGGTAAGGAATGGCGGGAAGGGTAAGCCCCGATTGCAGTTGGCGGTTTGCAGTTTGCAATTCTCACCACGCCAGAAATCACCAATGACCTAATGACTCAATGACCCAATGAAAGAAAATAAGCCCTATAGTAACACCCGTGCCACATTAGCCATAGCCAAGGCCAGTTTCCGTTCCATCATCCGCAGCCCCTCGGCGGTGGTGTTTAGTTTGGCTTTCCCGCTGATATTTATTTTGGTGTTTGCTAATATTGGCGGTGGTGGTGTGAAGGTAGATGTGGGTGTCGCTAAAGGTGGCGATACGCTGAATCTTGTTTACAAAGCTTTGAAGAAAACCCCAATTGTCAATTTGATCACCGATCAATCCACCGAAGACATGAAAGCAAATTTGTCTAAAGGCAGCATTGATGCTGTTATAGATATCAGGAAAAATGCTTTGGCCACGAAGACATTTAAATTTAGCATAGGCTCTCCCCTGGTGCCAAATACTACATCGCCCGAGAAATTTGTACCGCCTTATGCGGTTAATGTGCAGTACACCACTTCGTCTAACAAAGGAGGCATTCTGAAATCAGCATTGAGCAGCATTTTGTTGCAAATGAATGCAGAGTATTTAAAAAAGGCAGGCATTCCGGCGTTCCCACAGGTGGCCGAGGTAAAAGAAACCACCATAACCGGCCGCGAATACAAATACATCGATTTTATCCTGCCGGGACAATTAGGTTTCTCGTTATTAAGTAGCGGTGTGTTTGGTACCGCATTCGTATTTCTTAGTTTAAGGCTTACGCTGGTTATTAAACGCTTTTTTGCCACGCCAATTAAACGCTACAGCATTGTACTGGGCGAAGCTTTGGCCCGGCTTACCTTCTCGCTGTTGGGTGCCGTATTCATTATTATGGTAGGGCACCTTATGTTTGGCTTTACGCTGATACATGGGGTAATTACGGTGCTCAATATGCTTGTCCTCTCTGCCATCGGGCTTATCATTTTTATGGGCTTTGGCTTTACGGTTTCGGGCATTGCCAAAAACGAGAGCACGGTGCCGCCGTTATCCAATATCATCACGCTGCCGCAGTTTTTGTTGTCGGGCACGTTTTTTTCCGTAACTGCATTCCCAAAATGGTTGCAGTATATTAGTAACGCGCTGCCGCTTACACACCTTAATAATGCCATGCGTAAGGTTGCCTTTGAAGGTGCCGGGCTGGGCGACGTTACCCACCAGCTATTTATCCTGCTTTTATGGGGAATTGGTGTTTATGCCGTTGCGGTAAAAACCTTTAAGTGGGAATAGTCGGGAAGATTTAAGACTGTGAGATCCAATAATCAAGAGATAAAAAAAGAGGGAGTCATGCAATGGCTCCCTTCTTCATTTAAATTACCTGCAAAGGCTAATGCTCGTAGTAAAATTGTTCTTTTACTATCTTGCCATCGGTTACTTCGTAAACGCAAAGTTCGGTCATGGTAGTGCGCCCCTGGCCCTCCATTTCGTTATCCATAGTTAGTATAAAGGCAATGCCGTTGCCGGCCACCAACGGCTCAGAGACCGTGTACCCATACGATTTTATCACCATGGCATCATACCCTTTCGCCTTCTCTTTTAGTTTATCCAGCCCCGTTGTTTCGATGCCCGATAAAGGCGATGCAACCGGTTCGATATTTACGGCATTTTCTGCAAATAGCTCGCCATACGCGCCTTGCCAATCGCCTTTCCGGCAATAATCTGCTAATTTTTGTGCAATTTCTTTGATTTCCATATATTCTTTTATTGGTTGATAATTTCCTGCCTGGCTTACTTCTGTACGTGCGGGCTGAGTTTGTAAACGTTCTTTTAGGGCCGCCCTAAATGCTTTAAATGCCGGCATTTCGGTAAACTCCTTGTTAGCGTTCTCACTATCAAAAGAGATCATGTGCATAAAAGAACTATCGCCGGTTCTATATACCACATATTCTATGCCATTCGGTTTTTCGGCTTGCAATTCGGCAAATACCTCTTTTATAAGCCCTTCGTTCTCGGTCGCTACGCCGTCTTTTTCAGTATACTGGACGATGGAGTGTTGCATGCTGCTTTGTTTTAATTTGTATGGTAAAGCTACAGACGGACGTAGGATTTAAGTGAGGTGCATAGGCGACAGGTTGCAGGGTGTAAAGAGTCAGGATACCCAAATTTACTCGACATGCCCCTATAAAAACTTAACATTAATTTAACATTACGCCTTTTAATATTAACACTATGGTAATATTAAGATAATACATTTGCGCCATAAACCCAAAAAAAATGTTTAAGAGCCTCTTTAAAGCGTTATTCGTTGTACTTGTATTAACGATTTGTTCATTTGAAGTTTACGCGCAGGATTCCAAATTAGGTACCTGGGGTATTGTGACCGTGGTAATCCCCGGCGATAGTGTGCACAGATGGGGCGGCTACACCGAGTTGCAAACCCGCACCAACGGCCCGTTCAGCCAGTTCCAATACTATGAAGCAAAGGCTGGTGTTAGTTATGATATCGATAAAAACTTTATAGCCTTGTTAGGGACAGGCACTTATCATACTTTTGATTACCATGATGTAAGTGCCGGAGCTACTGTTAACGAAACTCGTTTTTGGGAGCAAATAACAATAAACCAATACTTAAGCCGGTTAAAATTTGAACACCGCTATCGCGTCGAACAACGTTTGGTAAACGATGTTTACCGAAACCGCTTTCGTTATCGCTTAAATATGTTCGTTCCGCTCAACAGTAAAAAAATTGAGGCTAAAACCTGGTTTATTTCGATTTTCGACGAGATCTTCATTAATAATAAAGCACCCAACTTTGAACGAAACCGTGTATCGGCCGCTTTAGGCTACCAGTTTGATAAAAAATGGATAGTACAAGCCGGCTGGGTGAATCAAACCAATTTTACGGCGAACACCAGTAGTGGTAAAAACAATATTATGTTAATGTTAATGTATCGGATAAATCGTAAAAACATTGCCCTACGTGAGCAATTACCTACTACAAGCGATTAATAATCATTACAAATACAAAATTTACGTTGCGATTTGCCCTTTTTGCGCTTAACTTAGCCGACCAAATTAGTATAGTAATCCAAAAAAATACAACAATCACAAATTATGAGCTTAATAATTGATGTTCATGCGCGCCAGATACTCGATTCGCGCGGTAACCCTACAATTGAGGTAGACGTTTTAACCGAAAATGGTGCATTAGGCCGCGCCGCAGTACCTTCTGGTGCTTCTACCGGCATGCATGAAGCTGTTGAGCTTCGCGATGACGACAAAAAAGTATACATGGGTAAAGGCGTTTTAAAAGCCGTTGCCAATGTTAATGATAAAATTGCTGCCGAACTAAAAGGCGTTGACGTATTTGAGCAAAACCTGATCGATAAGATCATGATAGATCTTGACGGTACCGAAAATAAAGGCAACTTAGGCGCTAACGCTATACTTGGTGTATCTTTAGCGGTTGCTAAAGCTGCTGCACAGGAAAGCCGCCAGCCCTTATACCGCTACATTGGCGGCGTAAATGCAAACACTTTACCTATCCCGATGATGAACATTGTAAACGGTGGCTCGCACTCTGATGCGCCTATCGCTTTCCAGGAATTCATGATCATGCCTATCGGCGCTTCTTCGTTTTCTGAAGCTTTGCGTTGGGGTACCGAAGTATTCCATAACCTTAAGAAAATATTACACGACCGCGGATTATCTACTGCAGTTGGCGACGAAGGTGGTTTTGCACCAACTTTTGAAGGTACCGAAGATGGCGTTGAAACCATACTGAAAGCTATCGAAAAAGCAGGTTACAAACCAGGGGTTGATATTTTCATCGCTTTTGATTGCGCTGCTTCTGAGTTTTACAAAGACGGCAAATACGACTACACCAAATTTGAAGGCGAAAAAGGCTCTATCCGCACCAGCGAAGAACAGGTTGATTACCTTGCCGAATTAGCAGGCAAATACCCTATCATTTCTATTGAAGATGGTATGGCAGAAGATGACTGGGCCGGCTGGAAATTATTGACCGAAAGGCTTGGCGATAAAGTACAATTGGTAGGCGACGACCTTTTTGTAACCAACGTAAAACGTTTACAACAAGGTATTGATAGCGATACAGGTAACTCTATCCTGGTAAAAGTAAACCAGATAGGCAGCTTAACCGAAACCATCAACGCGGTTACTTTAGCACAAACCAACGGTTACACATCAGTAATGAGCCACCGTAGCGGCGAAACAGAAGACGTTACCATTGCCGATTTAGCTGTAGCCCTAAACTGCGGCCAAATCAAAACCGGTTCGGCTTCACGCAGCGACAGGATCGCTAAATACAACCAGTTATTGCGTATAGAAGAAGAGCTTGGCGATTCTGCACGCTTTATTGGCAAGAACTTCAAGTTTTTAAAGAAATAAATTGAGAGACGCTACTTTCACGAATTAGGCGAATTTCACGAATTATTGGAGCCCCGGTTTTGCCGGGGCTTTTTTTGTGAGCCTAATGTTGTGGTGCCCTACCACAACATTGCATTAGCAAATCTCAAATTCTCTTTTTACTTTCGTGGTAATGAACTTGAAAGGATTATACCGCGCTGTTGTTATTTTAGTTATCCTCGCCCTTAATATTGGCTGCGACCAGGTTTCCAAATCTATCGTGCGCAAAAAAATGAGTTATGATGAGCCGATCAGCTTTATACATGATCATTTTACGCTTATTAAAATAGAGAATACCGGTGCCTTTTTAAGCGTTGGCGATACTTTAACCAACCCCTACCGCTTTATACTGCTTACGCTGCTGCCCGTGTTGTCTCTTTTGGCGGGTGTGGTGTTTATACTCATACAAAAGAACTTCAGCAGGCTTATCCTGGCAGGGCTTATCTGCGTTATCGGCGGCGGCATCGGTAATATTTACGACCGTGTTGCCTATGGTTCCGTTACCGATTTTATGCATATCCGTTTCGGCATTTTCCAAACCGGCATTTTCAATGTAGCTGATGTATCCATCATGATCGGTATCGGCCTAATTTTGCTGGATGCTGTATTGAAAAAGCAGGCAGAAAAACGTTTGCAAACAGAACCATCGATAGAGACGGTTGAAAAATAAGCTCGTTGAACTTTCGACAACAGATGGGTTGTTTGCTCCGCTTTGTCCTCATAGCTTTACGCCAAATCTTTGTTGCACAGCATCCCTGATCCAGCCGAGCACAACCGGATTATCGACTCTAACGAAACGGCTGCTATTGATCGTATCGCCCGTACCCGATGTGATGCCGATAATGATATGATCATCTACCAATAGCGGACTGCCGGAATCGCCAACGGCCACAACTTGCTGCCTGGCGTTGCCGAATAACCACTTTTCGTTGTTAGCAGTAACAGTGCCGGGTTGCCATTTTCGCCTGCGCCCATCAATAGCCTTATATTTAAAGGTTTTATCTCTCACCTTATGATAACCGTAACCGACGCCTAAAAAGGTAGTGACGCCAGGCAGGGTGTTGAAGAACGATGGCTTGGGAAGAGCAGCGATGGGCCTGTTTGTAATAGGAGTGTCGAGGAATATCAGACCGATATCAAGATAGTTACTCGGGTCAGAAGCGCCGGTAGTATCTTTCAGGCTTTTTTGATGAGCCATTTGGTCGGGGTGGGTTAGCACGTTATTTATCCAGTCAAACGGTATATAGTTACTGTTTTGCAACGCTGTGTTTGACGTGGAAATATAACCACGCCGGTCAATGCCGTCGGGGTAACGTTTGTAACTCACATGCCCCGCAGTTAATATTACCCTGGGATGGATCAAAACACCTGTTGCCCGGACCAGTATCTTGCCTGTAGAATCTAAACGCATGATGGCCACTACCATATTATGCGTAGAATCAGCTGTTTTGGTGCTCAGATCGACCTGGCCAAAGGCTACATTAGTCAACACGATCAGCAAAAACAGTAGTTTAAATTTTGTCATAAGGTTGTTGTTGTTCACCGGCAAGTTACCGAAACAGGCGGGATTTTCACAGCCGGTGGTGCATATACAACCATCTAAATAACATTGCATAACAGCCCGAACTGGAGCGTTTTGAAGGTATAAATCGGCATCAGGTAAAACCGGGAAAATCGTAAAATCCACTTAGCCGCCGCACAAATCTTGTCACCTTACCATCACCTTCCAGCCCGCATAACCTACTTCATAATAAAAACCGTATCTTTGCAGAAATAATTACCCGTTGATTTACGGTTTTGATCAATAGACACTCTTCAGATCCGCTTAATGCTTCGCGTTAGCACATAATACATTACATTCAATACATGTCATTCGAAAATTTAAATTTAATTGAGCCTATTTTAAAGGCTTTAAAAACAGAGGGTTATACAACCCCCACCCCAATACAAGAACAAGCAATCCCTTTTATATTACAACACCGCGATTTGCTGGGCTGCGCCCAAACCGGTACCGGTAAAACGGCTGCCTTTGCTATCCCTATTTTGCAGTTATTGTTTTTAGATAAGCAAAAACACAAGGAACAAAAATCTATAAAAGCCCTTATCCTAACCCCAACCCGCGAACTGGCCATCCAGATAAGCGAAAGCTTTACTGCTTACGGCAAAAACACAGGCCTTAAAAACCTGGTTATTTTTGGTGGTGTATCGCAAGGCCCGCAAACAGATGCTTTGCGCCGCGGCGTTGATATCCTGATTGCTACCCCGGGCCGTTTGTTGGACCTGATGAACCAGCGCTTTGTACACCTTGACCAGATAAAAATGCTGGTTTTGGATGAGGCCGACCGTATGCTGGACATGGGCTTTGTACACGATGTGAAAAAGATCATCGCCAAGGTGCCGCAAAACAGGCAAACGTTGTTCTTCTCGGCTACCATGCCAAATGAGATACAAAGCCTTGCCGATTCTATCCTGCAGAAACCTGCCAAGGTAGAAGTTGCCCCGGTATCGTCTACCGCTGATACTATTCAGCAGTCCTTATATTTTGTAGAGAAAAATGATAAGCGCTTATTGCTTAACCATATCCTGAAAGATAAAAACATCAAAACGGCCCTGGTATTTACCCGCACCAAGCACGGTGCCGATAAGGTTGTGAAAGACCTGGTGAAAGCAGGCATCACCGCCGAGGCCATCCACGGCAATAAATCGCAAAATGCCCGCCAGCGCGCATTGAGTAACTTTAAAAACCGCACCACGCGCGTTTTAATAGCTACCGATATTGCTGCCCGCGGTATTGACATTGATGACCTTACGCACGTAATTAATTACGAAATACCAAACATCCCCGAAACCTATGTACACCGTATTGGCCGTACGGGCCGCGCGGGTGCAAGCGGTATTGCGCTTACCTTTTGCGATGGCGAAGAAGAAATAGATTTCCTGAAAGATATTCATAAACTGATAGCCAAAGAGATCCCTGTGGAAGAAGGGCACCCTTACCCGCTCAGCATACAGGCCATGACCGAAAAGATGATGAGCAAAGCCAAAAACGCACCTGCAAAGACAAAAAGCGGCGGCGGTGGTGGTTCGCGTGGCGGCCGCCCGGGTGGTGGCGGCGGCAACCGTAACGGCGGTGGCGGCAGGCCGGGTGGCAACACCAGGACTGATGGAAGCCGTAAAGCAGGTGGCAGCAGCGGCATGAGTGGCGCCGGCGGCAGGATGGGAAGAAGATAATGAACCGTGAGTGGCGATTAGTTGATAAGTTAATGGTTGCATAGTTGCTATAACTACCCACTTAATCAACCCCTCACCATTGTTAATAAGTTAATAATCCTGTTTGCAGCGTTCAGATAAATTAAATAGCTTTATAATTAATTTCAGCCCACGCCCAATGAAACGTTTTATCAACCTTATCAAGAATAAATTCTTCCTGGTAACCGTAGTATTTGTTGTTTGGATGATCTTTTTTGACAAGAACGACCTGTTCTCGCAATACCAATACCGCCAACAACTAAGCAAACTGGAACACGAGCGCGATTTTTACAAGGTTGAAAATGCCAAAGTGAATAAGGACCTGGACGAGCTGACCTCCGATAAAGCTAAACTCGAAAAATTTGCCCGCGAAAAGTACCTCATGAAAAAAGATAACGAAGATGTTTTTGTAATAGAGCACCAGAAGAAAGATTAGCAGGTTTTAAATATGCAGATGATAAAAATCCTTTCAAGTTTTAGCTTGAAAGGATTTTTTGTTTAAGGCACTCAGTCACTAATGCCTGTTCAACTTACGTCTTTGCGAGGAGCGGCGGAGGGAATGAGAGGTGGGGCGACGTGGCAATCATCGGCATGCAAAGCAGATTTGCAGAGCGGTTCTGCCAGTTACTCGGCATGCCGATGATTGCCACGCTATCGCTCGCAAAGACGTTGTGGTTAAAGCAGAATGCTGTTAAAGCTTTGCTTTAACAGCATTCTGCACATCTGAAATCTACACATTTTCTTACCCGCCTGTACCCGTTTGGGTGTCAATCTTAGGCACGGCAAACATAGCTTCCTTAATTAACTTGACAGGGGCGCTGCCATAGCCCAAAAATTTCTCGTTGAATTCTTTAAGCTTATACTTATCGCCTTGCTTCTTTTTCCAGGCCTGCTGCAGATCATTTATCTCCTTATAACCGGTAAAATAGCTGGTGAGTTGTACGCTGCTTACGGTTACGCGTTTCCATTTGTTATCGGCTTCGGCCTGCTGTTGGAAAGCCTCACGGGTTAGCATTTTTATGGCTTGTTCTTTCGTCATGTTGCCGGCGTGTACGCTGTAATCCAATATTGCGTTGCAAACAGACCGCAGGTGCCATTTGTACCACATCAGGCGCATCTCGGGCTCCTTATCGCCAAAGCCTGCATCCAGCATCATCTGTTCGGTATACACAGCCCAGCCTTCAATCATTGCCCCGTTGCCAAACACTGCCTTAATAATACTTGGCGATTTATTGGCATAAACCAACTGCGTGTAATGCCCGGGGATAGCTTCGTGGATGCAAAGGATCTGCAAAATGTATTGGTTATACTCGCGCAGGTAGCTTTCGGCGCGCTCGGGCGCCCAGCCGGCAAGGCTGCCTACATTGTAATAAGTATTCCCTTGCTTATCATACGGCCCAGGTGAACTTACCGATGCTCCTGCCACGCCTGCCATATAGCCCGGCTCTTTACGCACTACCAGCGGTTTAGATGGGTCGAGGGTTAAAAGGTCTTTGCTTTTGATGAATGCCGTCAGCTTAGGCAACTCTGCTTCAATAGCAGATTGAAAGTCGCCCGGAGCAACGTGTTTGGTGGATAGTGTATCTATCATCTGCCCTATCAGGTCCAGCGAATCTGCCGGCATAGGTTTAGTGCCAAAATATTTCGGCCAAAGCGTTTTACTGATCTTGGCCATCTCGCGGTGCAGGAACTTTTTGCGCTCCATAGCGGCGTTATAAGTTTGCTGTGCGGTGGCTTCTACTTGTATCTCGTATTTAAACTTGTTTTCGTAATACTCCTTGCCCAGCCTAAAACTGCGGGGCTTATCGTTCTTCATGGTTTTTAAAAAGGCAACATAACCCTTTATGGTCTCTGCGGAGATCCGCGCCCTGTCAACCATTTGCTTTTGTTCGGCATCAGGTATCCTGGTCTTTTTAAGGGAGTCGGCAAAATCGCTTTCAATTACGCTGAGCCCACCGGTATGCTGGGTGATAGCCAAATCGGTTAACTCTACCACCGGGTTTTTAAGCTGCTTTTGCGCCTCTTTATAATAGGCGGGGATAAATGCCATACGCTGGTAAAAGTTGCGCAAGCGTTTCTCTAATGGGGCATAGTGCTCGTTTAATATAACCGCAAAGCCGTTTATAACGTTGTACGATGCCGGGTTCCATTGGTACTCGCGTAGTTGCTCCAGGTTCCATTGCGTGGCTTCCAGTTGGTTCTGCATCATGCGGTGGTCGATCTTATTGGCATCAGATAACGAGCCCACCTCAAAACGGCTAAGCGAATCCATATGTACCTTGGCAAATTTGATGGCTTTTTTGCGGCTGTCATCGGTAGGGATAACCAGCAGGCTATCGTATTTATGGTAGCCTACGGATGTTGCCCACTCGGGGTTGTTTTTCCATAAGTCTTCTAAAAAGTGCTCTTCGTATTGCTGGAAGGCAGCATCGTCCTTAGCGGAGAGCGGCTCTGATGATTGCCCGTCTTTTTTACATGCCGAAAACGCGGCCACGTACAGGGAAAGTAAAAGTAGTTTTTTGATCACCTTTATATGGGTTTGCTTTGGTTTATAAACTTAGAAATTTTGGCGCATATAAATCAAATATGCCGCTATTTTGTTAAAAGGCAAATAAATTACCTATGGACGATCAGCAAAAAACACTTGTGGCCGAACTGGAGAAACTGATTAAAGGCGGCGGCGCGCATGCTACGTTAGAAGAAGCGTTGGCAGATATCCCCGCAAAATTCCGCGGGATAAAACCCAATAATTTACCCTACAGCATTTGGCAGCTTGCCGAGCATATCCGCATAGCGCAATGGGATATGCTGGAGTTTAGTAAAGATGGCAACCACGAATCGCCCAAGTGGCCCGATGATTACTGGCCAAAAGACCCAGAACCAAAAGACGATGCCGCCTGGGACAAAACCATCGAACAAATATATGCCGATAGGGCTGAATTTTTAGCCCTGCTAAAAAGCGAAGATATTTACAAACCCATCCCCCATGGCACCGGCCAAAGCATCCTGCGCGAAGCCTTGCAGGTAGCTGACCATAACGCTTACCATACTTCGGAAATAATTTTGCTTCGGAGGTTGCTGGGGATATGGAGGCCGTAGACCAGCCCCACCCAACCCTCCCCGGAAGGGAGGGCTTAAGAGTTAAAAATATATTTTTGAAGTCTCCCCCCCGGGGGAGATTTAGAGGGGGCTGGCTGCCTATTTTACCCCATTAACAAACTCCACAATAGCCGCCACCAGTTCTGGTTTTATGGGCAGCGTGGGTTTAGTATAGGTTGCTATATTTTGCTCGCGGTCGGCAGGCGCTTCCTTTAAAATATGATTCATCCCGGGGATGATAACCAGTTTGGCATCAGAATCTGCCTTTTTTAGTTTCTCGGCATCTTCAACGGTTACCTGTATATCGGTTGTTCCTTGTAATATCAGCGCCGGAACCTTCACCATTTTCATCATGCGTATAGGATCGTACCTAAACCACGACATGAGGTAGGGCTGTATGCTGGGCCTGATAATGCTGTACATTTGTGGGTCGATGTAATCGGTAGTTTTTCCTTTCCGCATACTATCCACCACCGTTTTATACTGGTCAACCAAAAACTTCGGCATCGATTTTTCCACCTGCTCCTGCACTATCTTTTCTGCTGTACGCCCTGCCCCTGCTACGGATATAAATCCTTTAACGGGCTGATCGCGAAGAGTGAGCAAGCCTACCAATGATCCTTCGCTGTGCCCTAACACAATCACTTTAGAAAATCGCGAATCATCGTGCAGCATATTCACCAGCCCTACGGCATCGTCTACATAATCGGTAAAACGCAATTCTTTTTCTTTTGTAGAGGTTACGCTTTGCCCAACCAAACGTTTATCGTACCGTAAAACAGCAATGCCGTTTTTCCCCAATTCGTTTGCCAGCATTTTATAAGTGTTGCCGGTTAGCCCCAGTTTAGGGCTGTTTCCATCGCGGTCGGTTGGGCCCGAACCCGGGATGATAAGCACCACCGGCATTTTGCCTTTAACATCTTTTGGGATGGTTAATGAGCCGGGAATAGTTCCCGTAAACATTTTTAGCAGCACAGGTTCTTCAGTTAGGGAGGCATCCAGTTGGATAGTTTTAGATGGCTCCTGGTAGGGAGTAAAAAATACGCCTATCAGTTTATTCTGGCTGTTTAACGATAAGTTTAAAAAGAAAACGGCGTTGGCAAAGCTTGCCTTATAAATGGCGGTTGGTGCAACGTAGCGGTCTATCTCCGTTGCGCCTAAGTTCCCTAATTGCGATTTTAGCTGTATGGTGGTGCTGTTCCATTTATCCAGCGGCATAGCTGTTTTCATTTCGGGGGCAAACATGGCGTAAATGCTGTCGGGTTTGTTGCTGTTATAAAACTGCTTAAACTTTGCAAGCACGGGTGCAAAATTGGCCGGGACCGATTGCGCCATGGCATTAATAGCTAAAAAAAGTACGATTGCGGTAGTATATGTTCTTTTCATCCGGGGGTTAACCTGTTTATAACTGAGGGTGCTAACGTGCAAATTTACTAAAATTTGAAAGCATTTTTATCCGTCCATTCTATAACTGCAAGTAACATTTATTATTATAATTCGTAAAAAGCATATTTAATATACATAGATTTAATATTTTGTTAAATTTGAATTCCTAAACACACAATATCGAATAAAATCTACTAATAGTTAATGAGGGTTACAAAAGGGTGTTTGCTGCTGGCAATGGTAGCTGGTTTTTATAGTTTTTGTTGCGCCCAAACCGTATCTTCTGTACTAAGGGGTAATATTTACATACAAAATAATGCGGCCGCCGAAGCTGCTACGGCGATATTATTAAGGCAGGCCGATTCATCAATCGTAATGTCGGCACTGGTTGATGGTAAAGGTGGCTACGAGTTCCTGAACGTTCAACCGGGCAGCTACCTTGTGCTGGCTTACCGCCTCGGGTATGTTAAAGCCCATTCTGCCACTGTTAGGGTTGCCGCAGGCCAATCCGTTACCATTCAAAATATTTATTTGCAGCCCCTTAGCACCGAACTAAAGGAAGTTGCTGTTGTTGCCAAAAAGCCGTTTGTGGAAGTAAGGCCCGGCAAAACCATTATAAACCCGTCGGCAAGCATCACCGCCGATGGCAAAAATGTGCTGGATATTTTAGCGCAATCGCCGGGGGTTAAGGTGAGCAATACCGACGACATTACCATCAGCGGAAGGCAAAACGCTTTGGTATTGATAGATGGTAAAACCACCAGCATGACTGGCGCCGACCTGGCCGCGCTATTGCGGGCCACCCAGGGTAGCAATGTAGAGCGGATAGAACTCATTACAGCCGGCTCGGCCAAGTACGATGCATCTGCCGGTGGCGTTATCAATATCATTTTAAAAAAGGGTAAAAACATAGGCACCAACGGTACGGTAACCTTAACTGCCGGCTACGGTAAATATTATAAGGGCGTTGCGGGCTTTACTTTTAATAGCCGCGGCAAGTATGTAAACATATTTGGGCTGTATAATATAAATGCCAATAAAACATACCGGGGCTTTACCAGCAACCGAAAAATTAACGATAACGGCCTTATAAGCAATTACGACCTTACCTACTACGGAGAACAAAAAACCATTAACCACAATTACCGCCTCGGGGCAGATTTTTCACTCTCGGCCAACCATACGCTGGGCGTACAGATTTACGGTTTCCGCACCGATAACGATTTCGCCAAAAACAACAGCCTTAAAATCTCCAACCAGGGGCATTTAGACTCGGTAGTACAGGTAGGTTCCACGGTAGAGCGCGACCTGTACAACATCAATTACAACATCAATTACGCAGGTAAACTGGATGATGCGGGCAAGGCCGTATCGGCGAGCGTAACTTACCTCCCGTATAACCGGCGCTCAAACGAGTACATTAATAATATGTTTTTTGATGCTGCCGGGGCCAAATACCGCCCGGATAACTTGCTGCAGAACCTGTCGCCATCGCACCGCCGCAATTGGACGGGGTTGCTGGATTATACAAACCCGCTATCTAAAACGTCGAAGCTGGAGGCAGGCTTTAAATTCAGCCATACCCAAAGCGATAACAATCTTATTTTTGGGCCGCAGGTAAACGGTGTTTATACGGTAGACCCAATATTCAGCAATAATTTTGTTTACAACGAGGATGTACAGGCGGGCTATTTAAACTATACAGCCACCTTTGGCAAATTTGATATGGTAGCCGGGCTGCGCGGCGAGTACACGCACTCGCGGGGGCAATCGGTAAACGTTACATCAACCAGCGCTACTTTAAACATCTTCAATTACTTTAAGCTGTTCCCCAATTTGCTGCTGCACTACGTTAAAGACGATAAGAACGAGTATAGTTTAACCTTTGCCCGCGGCATCCTGAGGCCCGATTACGAGAGCCTCAACCCTTTCCTGTACTATGTGGATCCATACGATTTCCAGAGCGGTAACCCCTACTTAAAACCCGAGTACACCAATACCATCACCTTAACTTACCTATACAACCAAAGTATATCATTTGGGCTGTATGCGGGTAAAACTACGGATGCCAACTTCGCCTTTTATACTCAAAACGATGCCACCAAAGTAAACCTGACCACTACGCGCAACCTGGGCGATGTAAAAGATATCGGGCTACAGATAAACGCACCGTACGCCTTCACCGGCTGGTGGAGCGGCGAACTGGATGTAAACGCAGGTTATTACCATTACACCACTTACCCCGAAAATGGCGGGCTGGACAAAGGCACCGGCGACGTTATCATCAACTCTACCCAGAACTTTGCACTGGGCAAAAGCCTGGCATTGGAAGTAACGGGCTTTTACGAAACGGCCAACCAATACGGCATCAGGCGCTTTAGCCCTAATTATTATGTTAATGCAGGCCTCAGCACCCCGGTGTTGGGCAAACGCGGTAAACTAAGCCTAAACGTGGCGGATATCTTCAACACTAACCGCGACAGGGCCTACACCCGCTACCAAAACATCGACCTCCGCATCGGTGGCAAGCCGGAAACGCGTATAGCAAGGCTTAGCTTTAGCTACCGTTTTGGTAAAACAACCGTTAAAGCCGCTACCAAACACGTAACCGGCACCGAACAGGAGCAAGACAGGATGCGGAAATCGGCAAATTAAAAAAGACGAGAAGTATCGCGCCGCTACGCCATTCATGTTCTTAGCCTACCCGTTTCTCTTTATACTTTCCTTTTATTTGGGCAACAAAAAAATTGCCTAACGATTCGCTGTTTAAGAACTTTTTTAATGCAGCTGGTTTAAAGTGTGAATATTGCCATATGCCGCTGTTCTCGTGAAATTCCAGTTCGAGCGTGTGGGTTTCCTCATCGTAGCCGATGCTTTGTAAAGCCGATGATTGTACGGGCTGCCTGTGCATAACAATAAAGCAAGGCAAAATAAAAATGGTTTTAAAAAACTTAGCCGGCGTTGCCGCTAAGCATACTGATAAGGATGATGAGCAGCACAATCATGGTGATGCCTACGTACAGGTAATCTTTTTCCAGCACAAAGCCAATGGCCGAGAACACTACCCTGATAATAGGGGTAGCAATAAGCAGAACGATACCCGCCTGTATAATAGCCCTTCCCCGTAGCGTAAATATGCCGTTGATAATGCCGGATGCACTGTGCACAAAGGTGGGCACACCTTTAAAAACATGGTAATCGGCTGTTTCGTGGCCGTGGCGGTAGATGAACAGAAGGCCTCCCAGGAAAACAATAGTCATGGAGATAAACACGCCTGCGCGCAATATCCAGCCGATGATGGCTTGCATGTCTTTTTCTTTGAAGGAGGCGTTGGTCATTGGGTCATTGGGTCATTGGGTCATTTGCCAACAACAGCTCAAAATTACAAGTTAAAAGGAAAGCTTGCTAATTATTGAAGTAATTTAAATTGTCCACCATATTGAGAAAGCAGGCTGGACCCAGTCATTTACCATCACACCACCAGTGAACAAATGAACTATTGAACCAATCAATTCCCCGCCCGTATGGTTCGTTCGCTGAGTTGTTTAAATACCTCGTCGTTAAACGCCTTTTCGCTTTTGTAGAGGATGCTTATTTTTGATGAAGGGAGTATTTTTAAAAATTCATCCAGGTAGCGCCGTTTGATAGTAAGCATCTGGTTATCGTAGTATAGCTCTTTATTAACCGCGTCGGCACCGGATGCGTTGGAGCTGTTAAGGCGTTTTAAAATACGCACGGCTTTCAGCTCTTCCTGGTATTGGTGATAAAGGGGCCAAAATTTATCGGCCTCGTCGTCGGCAAGATCCAGCTGTTGGGCTAAAAATTTATCGCGCGCGGCCTCTATTTTTTTACCGGCTTTATTCGGCGGCTGCGCACCGCGCCTTACGCCAGCCCCCTGCCTTAAATTATTTACCTGCGCAGATACTTCATAGCCGTTTGCAAGGGCAATAATTAACACTATAAATATATATCTGAATAATTTACTCATTTAAGGGGGTAGCATTAGTTAGCATCAATATAATCGCTCAGGCCTTCGTCCAGCGCTTTGGTATTGATCTGTTTATCATCATCTATCATCCCGGTGGCCTCACCGGCATCAACATTCAGCTCAAGGTAGTCTTTAATTTCATCAACCGGAACGTTTGAAAGTTCGCTGTGCAATAAAGTTTTTTGGTGTGCTGCTTGTGGTACTATTACCTGGCTGCCATTTTGCTTTAAAAATGCACCGGCGCCTATAATTAAGGCAAGGCAGGCCGCAGTTGCGTATTTAAACGAATTGCTGGCGAATAACTTCCGGATGATGGTTTTGCGTATAACCACCTCTTTATTAACCGTTTTATTCAGGATATTTCGGTTTAGCCCTTCAAAATAATTCTCCGGAACGGCAAACCCTGTAGTTTTTTCGGCAAGTATTTCTTCAACGGCTATGCGTGCAGTTACCTGCTCCTGCATATTGTTAAAGTAGCCCTCGGGTACGGTAAAGCCGGCATCCTTTGCATTAACTGCTTCTTCGATGTTGATGCGGCTTTGTATTTTATTGCTCAGCTCGTCAAAATAACCGGCGGGCAGGGCAAAGCCATTATCTTCGGCAGCCGCCGCTTCAATATTTATACGGCCGGTAATGTTTGCTGTAAGCTGGTCAAAATAACCGGCGGGCAGGGCAAAACCGTTTTCTTCAGATTTTTCTGTTTCAATATTTATACGGCTGGTAATATTTGCCGTAAGCTCACCAAAATAATTTTCGGGCAGGGCAAAACCGTTTTCTGCGATAACTGCTGTTTCTATATTTACCCTGCTGGTGATGTTTGCTGTAAGTTCGTCGAAATAATTTGCAGGCAATGCAAATCCATTGTATTCGGCGTTTGCGTCCACATCTATATTTACCCTGCTGTTGATGTTGCCCGTAAGCTCGTCAAAGTAATTTGCAGGCACTATAAAACCGTTTGCCGGGCCGGTACCTTTTAATTCATCTAATTTAACCAATGATAAAATGCGCTGGCCGGCTTCTTCAAAATAGGCAGGCGGCACTGCAAACGGGTTCTCTTTCGAAAACCGTTTAAGTGACATTTCTTCGTCCCCCCATTCCTTATTCTCCATATCGCTTTTCATACTCTCTTATAGATGAATAATACTTCAAAAGGTTTAATGCTAATTTACTAATTAATCAGTATTTGTAACAAAAGCCTCTATTTTTTTCACCGCGAGGTGAAAAGATGCCTTGAGTGCGCCCACACTGGTACCCAGCACATCGCTCATCTCCTCGTATTTCATATCGTCGAAGTACTTCATGTTAAACACAAGTCGCTGTTTATCAGGCAGCGTGAGTATAGCCTCCTGCAATTTGCGCTGGATTTGGTCGCCGGTAAACTGGTCCGAACTGGAAAGCGTGTCCGCCAACTCATAATCTACATCATCCAGCGAAATATTATTCTTTTGCTTCTTTTTATTTAAAAAGGTGATGCATTCGTTGGTGGCAATGCGGTACATCCAGGTGTACAACTGGGCATCGTTGCGGAAGCCGGGAAGGTTTTTCCATACCTTGATGAAAACGTCCTGCGTAAGGTCGTCGGCATCATCATGGTCTATCACCATACGGCGCACATGCCAGTATATTTTTTGCTGATACTTCTTCAGCAGCATATTAAAGGCCTCGTTGCGGGTTTTTTCGTCCCTAAACTTGCTGAGTATCTCTTCGTCTTCTGCCTGTGTGGCCATCTATAAAAATTTATTTTCTTAAATAAATATAAAGCGTTTTTACTTTAATATGTTTTGCCGACAGTTATTTTACCAGCTCCAGCACCTGCTGCGATGAGGCTTTAGTATCCACCTTATCTATCACGTGTTCGATAACGCCATCGCCATTTATCACAAAAGTGGTGCGCACCGTGCCCATATACTTTTTGCCGTACATGTTTTTTTCCTGCCAAACATCATAAGCTTCTACAATGCTGTGGTCGGTATCGGCTATCAAAGTAAAAGGCAGGCTGTATTTGGTTTCAAACTTTTTGTGCGATTTTTCATCATCAACGCTCACGCCAATTACATCAAAGCCCTGGCTCAATAACGATTGGTAGTTGTCCCTAAAATCGCATGATTCGGCAGTGCAGCCGGGGGTATCATCCTTTGGGTAAAAGTAAAGGATAAGGTGTTTGCCTTTATAATCGCCCAGCGAAACTTCTTTGCCGTTTTGGTCTTTTGCTATAAAATCGGGGGCTTTATCGCCCGCTTTAAGAGTTGCCATGTTTATCGTGTAAATTCCGCTGTAAACGTAGTGCTATTGTTTTTCATATCTATCACCGTAAATTCAAAATTATGCTTTCCGGGTGCAATATCAGCAGTAAAGGTATAACTTAAAACCTTTGTTTTGTAGTTCCACTCTACCAGCACCCATTTGCCGTCTATTTTACCTGTGAAGCTTCTAATTCCGGATAGGTTATCGCTCATCCTAACCTTAATAGCGCTTACCCCCTTAAGGTTGCTGCCATTACGGATGTTTATTGGTGTGATGACAGGCGCCACCGTATCCAGCTTAATATAAAATTCGCCGAAGGCATGTGCGGTTGCTTTTACAAAGCCGCCATCGTATGTGCCCCCAATGCTGCCGCTGGCCGCGCTTACAATTACCGCTTTATCGGCATGGCTGCCCAGGCTTACATCGGGTTTTATCCAAAGCTCGTACTCGTCATGTATCGGCGTAAATTTATTGTGTATTCGGTGGGTAACCGAGTACGCGCCGGGTTTCATGGGCTGGGTATCATACAAAAAGTCAAGGTCGTCGTACAGGTTGCCAGGCATTATCTGCACCCGTACTTTGCCGTTAAAAAAGTCGTTGTTCTCGTCGTAATGCATTAGCGTGCCTGCGGGCTTTGCCGGGGGTATATTATTTGCTGTTGTGTTAGATTGTACTTTCAGCTTTACCGTAGAGGTGTTGCCCGCCACATCCCTGCAAATAAACTCCACATCGTGCAGCAGGTTATCATTAAACGGGATAATGCCCCGGTTTATTGATTGCGGGTATAACGATATGCGGCTGCCGGGCAGGATAAAGCATTTTTGTATCATGCGGCGGGTTAGCAAAAAGGTAGGGTAATCTGTATAAGCGTTAACGGCGTGTGTTTGGTCGAACGCGAAACGTTCTACCGCAAAGGTGTATACAGTTTGCCCGTCCAGCTTTAATTCGATAGAATAGACGCCGTTGTGGTTGTGCGATGCACTGTTTTGGTCGGTAACGGCAATGCCAAAACCCGTGTTGCCGCTTAGCTGCAGTACCTGTGGTTTAAATAAGTGGTAATTGCCCGCTGCGCCGGTAACGCCTAAAAACTCCTTTGGCGTTTTTTCGCTAAAAGGGCTGCCGTTTAAATGGTATACGCCGATGGCTGTAATAGCTGGCGGAACATCATCGGGTATAGTAAGCCCAAACAGCTGCGGGTTGATGGTTTCTTCGGTAAGCGTATCGCGCAGTTCGAAATGCACATGCGGGCCTGCGGATGCGCCTTCGTTGCCGGATATTGCTATCACATCGCCTTTAAGCACTTTAAACAAGCCGGGCGGCACCTTAATATCCGCCTCGAAAGTTTGGTTTTTGTACTGGTAATCGCGGATATATTTGAAAACCTCGGGCGTAAAGCTTTGAATGTGCCCGTAAACCGAGGTATAACCGTTTGGGTGGGTTACATAAATGGCCTGCCCAAAACCACCAAACTGCACACGCAAGCGCGATACATAACCATCTGCAACGGCATGCACGGGGTAGCCGGTACGCTGCATAGTTTTAAAATCCAACCCCGAGTGGAAGTGGCTTGGCCTTAGTTCGCCAAAAGAGCCGGCAGTAACGGGCGGGAGATCCAGCGGGTAACGGAAATAGTTTTGCGGGTATTTTTTGCTTTGGATGGGTTGCTGGGCCCGGGTTGCGGTGCCCAACAGCAACAGCAGCACCAGGGCCGCGCAGGTTTTACAATGAGTTGTTATCGGTTTCTTCCTGCTACACGGTCGAATTGGCATACTTTCGTTAAATTTTTATAGATAACTACCATTGGGCAGTTTTGTTGGGAATATCTGCAAAGTGATAAGAAATGCCGAACACCGAATTTTGAATATCGAATAATGAAGGAAATACTTCATCATTCGATATTCGGCATTCATTATTCGATATTCAAAACCTGCCTACTTCACTTCAAAATCAAACATCTTCACTCCTTCCAAATAACCTTCCAGCTTATCCCCAATGTTTACCTTGCCTACGCCCTGCGGGGTTCCGGTGAAGATCAGGTCGCCTTTTTTTAGGGTGATGTATTGCGATACAAAAGCGATGATGCGCTCGAAGGAGAAGAGCAGGTCCTTTGTGTTACCCTGCTGGCGGGTTTCGCCGTTTACATCCAGGTTAAAGCGCATCTGGTATAAATCAGCAAATTGTGCCTTCGGCAAAAAGTTGCTTACCGGCGCCGAGTTATCAAAGGCTTTGGCCAGCTCCCAGGGCAGCCCTTTTTCTTTATGCCTGGATTGGATGTCCCTTGCGGTAAAGTCTACGCCGAGGGCTATTTCATCATAGTAATTAGCCGCAAACTTCTCGCTGATGTGTTTGCCTTCCTTACACACCTTTAGTACAATTTCTATCTCGTGGTGTACGTCCTGCGAAAAATCGGGATGGTAAAAGGGTTTGTTATCCTTTAACAATGCGGTGTCGGGCTTCATAAAAATCACCGGTACACTGGGGACAGGGTTGTTCAGCTCCTTAGCATGTTCGGCGTAGTTGCGGCCAATGGCAATTATCTTCATAAGTTCAAGTAATAACTCCAAAGCTAAAAATTATATATCCCAAGAAAAGGGGAGAGAAAGAAATTGCGTGTAAAAATTCTATTCGTCGTTTAATAAGCAGCAGGAATTTAATAGCGAATAATGAATGTCGAATATCCAATATCGAAGTTTTTTACTTCATTATTCGACATTCAGCATTCGGTGTTCGAAATTTAACAAGTGCTTACAGAACCGATATCCTCTTATTGATAGATTCGGTACCTACGTTTATCCTCAGAAAATAAAAGCCGCGGCTAAGTTTGCTGTTAACAGGATAAGTGATGCTTTGCTCGCCGTTTTCAACCCGTTGCGAAAACAGGTTCACTACATCGTTGCCAAGCACATCCATTATTTTAATATTTACAAAGGCCCCGCGCGATACCGTGTACTTTACATTAAGCACATCATTAACCGGGTTTGGATACACCTGCACGTTAGACAGTAGCTTATCATCGGGCCTGGCAACATATATTTTGGCGTTTGATATAACTGCAGGCTTAATAGGAGGCAAAGATAAATGAAGGATGTTTTTATTCATCGGCTTGGCTTTGCCTTTAAGGTACTTCAGATAGGAAGTGTCGGTTTTTTGTACCGCCATTCCTTTTGCAATAGCAACATTTACCATCACCGCAAGCAGTATAAAGGTAAACCAGGAATTAAGCTTAGTAAATTTTCTCCCCATAGTAGTATTACATGCAAAAGTATAAATATTGTTTACTACAATCCATAATCTGTACAATTAATAAATAGTTTTAACAATTTTTAACAATTTACACATTTTCCAGTTTATTTTAACAAACTTATAACTATTGACTTATACGCTTTGTAATAGTTTAAGTTACCCTATCAATATTTAATAATATGGTTACTTACACACACCTGTTTCATTATTCCACAATCTGTAGCCTCCCCGGCTTAAAAACGGCGGTTTACGCATAAATTTTGTTAACCGTGCCTGATTACCAATGCCGGTTGGGCAAAATACACCGTGGGGGCAATTGAAATTTTATCACCTTACCCGCGGGTTTGAAAGGGCTGTTTAAAAATTATGCAAATAATTGGCCTCTTTAGCTGCAATTCCATAAATATTGGCAACCCAAACACACAAAGATAAAATCACGGTTGTGCTAATGTAATTTTTGTAAATTTGTAAACTTTTTTAAACACGGTGTCGAATCATAAAGATCTGCAAAAACTAACGGCCTCCGGGCTATTGATTAGTTTGGGAATAATATACGGTGATATTGGCACATCCCCGCTATACGTGTTTAAAGCCATCATAGGCACCAACCGCATCACCGAGGAATTGGTGCTTGGCGGCGTTTCGCTCATCTTTTGGACGCTGTGCCTGCAAACTACCCTTAAGTATGTTGTGATTACGCTACGGGCCGATAACAAAGGCGAAGGTGGCGTTTTTTCGCTTTTCTCGCTGGTACGGCGCAGGGCAAAATGGCTGGTAGTACCGGCAATAATTGGCGGCTGCGCACTGCTTGCCGATGGTATCATCACCCCTCCTATTACTATATCTGCTGCTATAGAGGGTTTAAACGCCCGTTACCATAGCATCCCCACATTTTATATAGTTGTAAGTATCATCGCCTTCCTGTTTTTTATACAACAGTATGGCTCTTCTATCGTTGGCAGGGCATTTGGGCCAATTATGTTCCTTTGGTTTACCATGATGGGCGTTTTAGGCATTAGCTACATTATCCAGATGCCTTCTATCCTAAAAGGCGTTAACCCTTATTATGCTTACCAGTTGCTTACCAGCAACTATAACGCGTTTGTAATATTGGGCGCCGTTTTCCTTTGCACTACCGGTGCCGAGGCCCTATACTCGGACCTTGGGCATTGCGGGCGGCCCAATATAAGGGCCACGTGGCTTTATGTTAAGCCTTGTTTGCTGTTTAACTATTTTGGGCAGGCGGTATGGCTGTTGCAGCACAATGGCCGTGCCGATATAGACCTGAACGTATTTAACCCATTTTACCAGATAATGCCGCCCTGGTTCCTCATATTTGGTATAGGCATAGCCACCGTGGCAGCGGTAATTGCCTGCCAGGCGGTTATATCAAGTTCTTTTACTTTAATAGCCGAGGCCGTGCGCCTAAACTTATGGCCCAAAGTAAAAATAAGGTACCCCAGCATCCAAAAAGGGCAACTATATGTACCCAGCATCAACTGGATATTGTTTGCAGGCTGCTTAGGCGTAATGTGGCTGTTTAAAAAATCGGAAGCAATGGAGGCAGCCTACGGCTTAAGTATTACCGTTGCCATGATGATGACCACCATCCTCATCTCCAATTTCCTGAAACGCAAAAAGGTGCCGATGTATATTATTGTGGCTTTCTTTGCTATGTATATGGCCATCGAGAGCGCATTTTTGCTGGGTAACCTGCACAAATTTATTGATGGTGGCTGGTTTACGTTTGCAATAGGCGTAGTATTGTTTATTGTAATGTGGACCTGGTACGTGGCCCGTAAAATTAAAAACCGGTACGTAAAATTCATCGAGATAGATGAATACTACGACATTATTAAGGAAATGAGCGAGGACCAAACGGTACCTAAGTATGCTTCGCAACTGGTTTACATGACCAGCGCTAATTTCAATTCGGAGATAGAATCAAAAATAATTTATTCGATACTGCAGAAAAAACCCAAACGTGCCGACGTTTACTGGCTGGTGCATGTTGATGTAGTGGATGAGCCCTACAAACGCGAATACGAAGTTGATTTTTTGATACCCGGCAAGCTCATCCGCATAGATTTTAAATTGGGCTTCCGCGTAGAGCAGCAAATAAATTTACTATTCAGAAAGGTAGTGGAAGACCTTGTAAAAAAAGGCGAAGTAGATATCACCAGC
The DNA here is from genome assembly GCF_946481715.1 of uncultured Mucilaginibacter sp. Next base: position 45,711 of record NZ_CAMLOV010000006.1, read on the forward strand.
CGGTACGAATCGCTGCATAAACACAAAATAGTTGGCGATTTTAGGTTTGTGGTGATCGAAAAAGTTTTGTCGCGTTCGCACAACCTATCGTTTTACGAACGTTTCATCATGTTTATTTACGTACAACTAAAAAAAGTAAGCTTATCAGAAGAGCGCAATTTTGGGCTCGACCTAAGCTTTGTTACTGTAGAAAAAGTCCCCCTCATGCTTACCTCGCCCGAAAGTGTAGAGATACACCGCGTAGAAGCATCAGAACAATAAACAACAAGCCCGGCTACCAACAAAGCCATGCTTATTATATAATTAAATTAACAACACCGTGTCAACTCACAAGGATCTGCAAAAACTAACAGCCGCCGGGCTGTTGATCAGTTTAGGAATAATTTATGGCGATATAGGCACATCGCCCTTATACGTGTTCAAAGCCATCATTGGCTCGGAGCATTCCAATTTTTCGCAGCGCATCTCCGAGACGCTGGTACTTGGCGGCGTTTCCCTCATTTTTTGGACACTTACGCTGCAAACCACATTAAAATATGTTGTAATAACGCTTAGGGCCGATAACAAGGGCGAGGGCGGCATATTCTCCCTCTTTTCCCTGGTACGCCGCAAAGCAAAATGGCTTATTGTACCGGCAGTATTAGGTGGCTGCGCCCTGCTTGCCGATGGTATCATCACCCCGCCAATTACCATCTCATCGGCCATAGAAGGTTTAAAAACTTACTACCCCGAACTGCCAACCGTGCAAATTGTAATTGCAATTATAGCGGGGCTGTTTATTATACAGCAGTTTGGCACATCGCTGGTGGGTAAGGCGTTTGGCCCTTTAATGTTTATTTGGTTTACCATGATGGGTGTTTTAGGTATAGCCTTTATTGTGCAGATGCCCTCTATCATAAAAGCTTTAAACCCTTATTATGCAGTGCATTTACTCACCAGCGATTATAATGCCTTTATCATATTAGGTGCCGTGTTCCTGTGTACTACCGGGGCCGAGGCATTATATTCTGATCTGGGCCACTGCGGGCGCAAAAACATCCAGATAAGCTGGATATATGTAAAGGCATGCCTTGTTTTAAACTACCTTGGGCAGGCCGTATGGTTGCTGCAGCATACCGGGCAATCGATAGACCTGAACCTGAATAACCCATTTTATAAGATAATGCCCGAGTGGTTCCTCATCTACGGCATAGGCATTGCTACCATTGCGGCGGTTATTGCATCGCAGGCTTTAATCTCGGGTTCGTTCACGCTAATAGCCGAGGCCGTAAGGTTAAACTTGTGGCCAAAGGTGCGCATCAATTACCCAAGCGAGCAAAAAGGGCAGTTGTATGTACCCAGCGCCAACTGGCTGCTTTGCGCGGGCTGTATTGGCGTGGTGCTGCTATTTAGGCACGAGGCAAAAATGCAGGCGGCTTATGGTTTAAGTATTACCATGGCCATGCTGATGACCACCATCCTGGTATCAAAATTCCTGCAGCGCAAAAAGGTGCCAACCTATATTATAGGTGCGTTCCTGCTTGTTTACCTGTTGATAGAGGGCACGTTCCTGTTAGGTAACCTGCATAAGTTTTTAGAAGGCGGCTGGTTCACCTTATCTATCGGTTTTGTATTGTTCACCGTAATGTGGACCTGGCACACCGCCCGAAAGATCAAAAACCGCTATGTGAAGTTTATCGAGATAGATGATTATTACAACATCATTAAAGAGATGAGCGAGGACGAAACCGTACCCAAATACGCATCGCAGCTTATTTACCTCACCAGTGCCAACTTCAACTCCGAAGTAGAATCTAAGATCATCTACTCCATATTGCAAAAGCAGCCCAAACGCGCCGACGTTTACTGGCTGGTACACGTTGATGTGGTGGATGAGCCTTACAAAAGCGAGTACGAGGTTGACCACCTGATACCCGGCAAACTCATCCGCGTTGACTTTAAACTGGGTTTCCGTGTAGAGCAGCAGATAAACCTGTTGTTCCGCAAGGTGGTAGAAGATTTGGTGAAGAATGGCGAAGTGGATATTACCAGCACCTACAAATCGCTTAACAAACACAAAATTGTAGGCGACTTCAGGTTTGTGGTGATAGAGAAAGTATTATCGCGTTCGCATAACCTGTCGTTTTACGAAAAGGTGGTGATGTTTATTTACTCGCACCTCAAAAAGATCAGCCTGTCCGAAGAGCGCAACTTTGGCCTCGACCTGAGTTTTGTTACGGTAGAGAAAGTACCGTTGATGTTAACCTCGCCCGAATCGGTGAATTTAACGAGGGTGATGTAGCTAAATCATACTAATACAAAAAAGGGTTGCCGGTTTAACGGGTAACCCTTTTTTGTTGGCTATTTTCAGCCACCTCTTTGCGAGGAACGAACAATCTCCCGATATGTAGAGCGGCTATGCAAGGCGTTAATACAAGGCGTAGAGATTGCTTCGTTCCTTATGATGACTGGCGGTAGGTTATTTATAGTCTTGTCATTCCGAACCGAGGAACGAGGGAGGAATCTTGTTGTTGATGCAATGCTCACCACTTTGCATGCCTGCTTTGCATTGCTAACAAGATTCCTCGTCGCTACGCTTCCCTCGGAATGACATATCCTCAAGTCATTGATCAATAGTATTTCTTTAATGTCAATATATTTTTCTATGGGTACAGTTGGCGGTACAGCAATGACGCGGGGACGATAGTGGCTGTGCCCTAAAACAATAACCGCCCTATATTCCTATCGGGCGGTTCTATCTTAAAAGTATTGTTTAACCCTTTGCTTCCGCTTTTTGTGCTTTGCCAATTAAACTGTGCTTGTAACCGTAAAACACATAAATCACCAGCCCTATTAGCAGCCATGCCAGGAACCTTATCCAGCTTTGGTAGGTGAGTTCGGTCATGAGGTAAAAGCAGCTTAGCAGGCCTAATACAGGTATCAGCGAGAGGTTACGCAGAACAGCGGCCACCGTTAGCGCGGCAGATAATAATATAAACAGGAAGAAGGGGAATTTCTCGTGGATGTTCTCCCCCGCCAGTATATCCATAAAAGGTTTCCAAAACAGGTAGATCATCCCAATAAAAATAAACGGAACTACGTATTTGGCGTTAACATAAGGTAGGTGGAATTTACCTTTTACCGCAGCTTCCCTCGGCATTAACAATACGCCGCCGCAAACTAAAACGAAGGCGAATAAAGTGCCGATACTGGTAAGGTCGGTTACCTCGGTAAGGTTAAGGAACAATGCCGGTACAGCAACCACAAAGCCGGTTACAATAGTAGCAAACGATGGCGTACGGAATTTTGGGTGGATGCGCGAAAACGCCTTAGGAAGCAACCCGTCGCGGCTCATGCTCATCCATATACGCGGCTGGCCTAATTGGAATATCAGCAGTACGCTGGCGGTAGCAATAACTGCGCTGATAGATATTACATAGCTGATATTTTTAAGCCCTACTTTAGCAAATACAAAAGCTAACGGATCGCCTACCTGCAGGTCTTTATAGTTTACCATCCCCGTTAATACCAGCGATATGAGGATATACAGCACGGTACAAATAAGCAGGGAATAGATCATCCCCCTTGGCAAGTCTTTCTGCGGGTTTTTGCATTCCTCGGCAGTAGTAGATATGGCATCGAACCCAATGTAAGCAAAGAAAACGCCTGATACGCCTTTCATTACCCCTTTAAAACCATTCGGCATAAACGGGTGCCAGTTGGCCGGGGTTACATAAAAGAACCCTATCGCAATAACCGCAATTACGATAACCACTTTTAAAACCACCATGGCATTCGTAGCTTTCTTTGTTTCGCGGATGCCGATGTAAACCAGGTAGGTAATAATAATTACAATACCAAGTGCCGGTAAATTTGCGATGAATTTTACGCTGCCAAAACCGGGGGCGTTTGCCCATGCAATGGCGGCAGTTTTCATATTATCGGTAATCTCGCCCAACTTGCCGGCGGCTGTAAGTTCCTGTATCTTCTCCTGCGCGCGGAAAGCCGAAAAGTAATCCATCGTAAGGTATTCGGGCATGTGGATATGAAAACCTTCCAGCAGGTTCACAAAATAGGTGCTCCAGGATATAGCTACGGCAATATTCCCGATGGCATATTCCATCAGCAAGTCCCAGCCTATTATCCAGGCAATTAACTCGCCAAAAGAGGCATAAGCGTAAGTATAGGCACTGCCAGCAACGGGTATGCGCGATGCAAACTCGGCGTAGCATAAAGCAGAAAAACCGCAGGTTACTGCGGTTATTATAAACAATATTGAAACCCCGGGGCCGCCATAAAAGGAAGCTTCGCCGATGGTGGAGAATATCCCCGCTCCTACTACGGCAGCAATGCCCATCAGGGTGAGGTCTTTTACGTTAAGTTCTTTTTGGAGTTGGGAGGCTGTGCCGGGATGCTCAGCGTCGCTGAAACCACAGGCAACATCAGCCATAATCTTGTCTACAGATTTTTTGCGGAATATGCTTTTAGACATATAATTTGATCAGTTTTAGTTCTTCAAACCAAACATAACCATTTTTTTGCATTGAAAAACTATATCCGTTACTTTGTGGGCAATGAAAACAGGCGTTAGGGATGTTTTATTTAAGATACAATACTTTTTTTTACCCTACCTCGCCGTGTTATGCGGGTGTTTGATTGTCAAACTATTCTACTCGCGCCGGGAAATATACTTTGCGGTGAACGGTGTTTACAACAGCTTTGCAGATTTCCTCGCTCCCTACATCACCGATATTGGCGACGGGCTTACCATCATTATCATATCGGCCATTTTGCTGTTATACAACTACCGTAGCGCTTTCCTGTTATTTACCAGTTTTTTAATAACATCCATTGTAGCCCAGGTGCTTAAATACTGCATTAACAGCCCAAGGCCGCGGGCTTTTTTTGACAGCGAGATTGATAGATTACGGTTTGTTGATGGCGTACACATCATAGCCGGGATACAAAGCTTCCCATCGGGGCATACAGTAACTGCATTCTCTGCGGGGGTTGTGCTTACTTACCTTATCAAAAATAAAAAATGGGGAATGGCATTACTGCTGGTAGCCATGCTGGTAGGTTACTCGCGCATGTACCTTAGCCAGCATTTTTTTGAGGACGTTACCGCCGGCTCGGCAATCGGGGTATTTGTTACCATTATTTGGCTGGGTTTTATAGATAGCAAACAATTTTTAAGGTCCCCCCGATGGAACAGGGGGATCCTAAAACCTAAGGGAAATTAGCGCTCCATTTGCTCCCTTAACTTTTTATTGCGGCGGGTTATATAGAATATGATGAGCCCTATAAATACCACAACGATCACTGCACCCGAGATCAAGCCTGGCGATATCCCTTTTGCGTTAGACAGGTACTGGTCGGTACGTTCCAGTTCAGGTGATACCTTGATGGAGCTTGAAAACGCCTTGTATTCATCTTTTATAAGGTCGGCACGGTTTTGCTGGTAGTAATACTCAAAGGTATAGGTAACATCCTGCGTATATATTACTATAAAGTTACGCAGTTGCACGCCGGCACCCTGGTCGGTAGAAAGGGTAAACGTTTTGGCTTTTAGGTGCCCGATGGTGGTATCGCGCACGTTTAATGCATCCGAGCCTTCTGCCTGGCCTTTTATCCCTTTTATATAATCCTTTAATACTTTATTAAGGTCGCGCTCCTTTTTTAGCGGCGTGTTATTCTCGGCATTTGGCTGCCGGATAACTACCATGTACCCCAACGGGGTGTTGCCCGAAAACACTTGCTGGCCGAGCGTATCTTTCCGGGTATATTTCTCGGGTAACGAAATTGTAACCAGGCTATCTATCTTAACAGGCTTAAGTGCCTGCGCAAAGCCTGCTGCCGATAATAGCAACAGGACGCTGAAACTTATCAATATCTTTTTCATAGATGGTTTAACCTATAAAACACAGATTAGTTTTAATAAGCTTTTACTTGTGGCAAAAAATGCGTATATTATTGTATGAAATTAAATATGATAAACTATGAAACTAAGAGTAATAAGAGCAAGCTATGATGAAGAAACCATAACGGTTTACCAGGCTTACAATAGCGGTATAGCGGCGGCAGCAGTTAAGCACCAAACGTTTGTTGCGCCTTTTAAAAAGGAAAGGATGACCTGGATAAAGCCATCTTTTTTATGGATGATGTACCGCGCCGGCTGGGGAACTAAAGAAAATCAGGAAAGGGTTTTAGCTGTAAAAATGAAACGAAGCGGCTTTAATGATGCATTGAAAACGGCATGCTTAACAGCCTTCGATGCTTCGGCGCACATATCTTACGATGCATGGCACAATGCGCTTAAAACCGCACCGGTGAGGGTACAGTGGGATCCGGAGAAGGATATACTGCTACAGCCTTTAAATTACAAATCGGTGCAGATTGGGCTATCCGGCGAAGCCGTACGTCAGTACCTTAATAATTGGATAGTGGAAATAAAAGACATTACCGATTATTGCAGCTGCATCCATCAGTTGGTAAAAGCAAATAAACTTACCGAGGCTACCGCAATGCTGCCTGCCGAAACCCTTTATCCGCTCCCCGCTGATATTGCTATAGCCATCCATTCGGACCAGGATAGCGGCCAATAATCGAATAAGGCTTCCACCGTACAACTTTAAAAACCCCTCGGTTAGGGCTCATTTTTTGGGCTGATCTTTATAATCCGATATCGTCGGCACAACTTCAACCCTCAAGTTACAGCCCTGGTAGCAACGCCGCATTGAGGCCTTCAAAAACCTAAAAAAAGTCATTTTTTGATAAAACGGGGTTAAGCGAGCATTAACCAAAAAAAACCACAGAAAAACACAGAAAAACCGCAGAAAAACGCGGATTTTTGCACATCGCCATTTTGCTGTACGAAACTGTACGAAACTGTACGAGATTGTACGAAACTGTGCGAAACTGTGCGAAACTGTACGAATAGCCCGAAAATTTGTACGAACTGTACGAAGTTGTACGAACTGTACGGATCGTACAATTCGTACAATTCGTACAATGTATAGGCCTGAAAAAGGTTTACAATTATATTTTATCCATCTCGCCTTTTACAAACTCAGCCAGCTCCTTTACGTAGCCTGCACTAAAATCGAACTTGATACCGGCGGTTTCGTAGATCTCGGTAATGGTTTTGGTGTAGCCCAATTTTAGTGCATCCAGGTACTGCTGCAAGCCTTTCTCCGGGTTTTCTTTATAGTTTTTCCAAACCGCAATGGCGCCTAACTGTGCCATACCATATTCAATGTAATAAAAAGGCACCTCAAAAATGTGGAGCTGCTTTTGCCAAAGGTTTGCCACTGCTTCGGGGTGGCCGCCCCAATCGGCAAAGCCTGCGCCAAATGGCTCGTATATCTTTAGCCAGGCTTCAGTACGCTCGGCATCAGTATGCCCCGGGTTCGTATATATCCAATGCTGAAATTGGTCTACCACAGCTACCCATGGCAGGGTTTTTAGTACATCAACCAACTGGTCGCGTTTGGCGCGTTTCAGGTCTTCCTCGTTATCAAAATAAACATCCCAGTTATCCATAGATATCAACTCCATCGACATAGATGCCAATTCGGCCACCTCGCTTGGGCAATGTTTAAAGTCGTTCAGTTCCAGGTCGGCAGTCAAAAAGGTATGCACCGCGTGCCCGCCTTCGTGTACCATAGTAGTAAGATCGCGGAAGGTGTTGGCCGAATTCATGAAAATAAAAGGTGCGCCAGTTTCTGATAGCGGGTAATTGTAACCGCCCGGTGCCTTGCCTTTGCGGCTTTCCACATCAAACAGGTTGTTATCCTTCATTATTTCGAGGCGCTCGCCCAGGTAACGGTTAATGTTGCTGAAACATTGGATAGATTTCTCCACCAGCTCGGCACCGCTATTGAACGGTTTTAGCGCCGGCCTGCCCGATGGGTCTACATCCATATCCCACGGCTTTAAAGTATCAACGCCCAACAGTTCCCGGCGCTTTTCAGCCTGCTCACGCAGGATCGGTACAATTTCGGTTTCGATAGCGGCGTGGAAAGCATAACAATCTTGAGGCGTGTAATCAAAACGCCCAAGCGCCTGGAACATATAATCGCGGAAGTTCTCAAAACCGGCGTTAAGCGCTACCTTATGGCGCAGGGCACGCAGGTGGTCGAACAAGGTATCAAGCACGGTTTTATCCTGCAAGCGGCGGGCGGTTATCTTTTCCCAAACTTCCTGGCGCTTGGCGCGGTCGGTACCTTTTAAAAATACCGAGGCTTGCTCCAGCGTGTATTCCTTCTCATCAATATGCACCGACATAGCGCCGGTGATGCTCTGGTATTTCTGTTGCTCTACCTGTATCTCGGTTTGCAGCGGTATATTTTCCTCGCGGAAAAGCTCCAGCGATTTTTTCACCGCGCGCAGCATTATATAGAATTTCTCTTCGCTCAGCTCGCCAACATAATTGCTGTTTACCAGTTTTTTGTTCAGCTCGTTATTATAGGGTGCGGTTTTGGGCTCAATTTCCGTAGCAAAGTACTGGAAGCTTTCCAGCAGATCGGGGTTCGTAGTATCGCAGGTCATGCGGATGTAGCGCCATGCAAAATCCTCTTCCAGAGCGGCTTGCAGCTCGCTGCTATCTTTTAGCCATTGTTCTAATTCGCCAACCGAATTGATGGGGCGGTTTGTTAATTCCTGGTAAATAGGTTCAAGCGTATCCCATTTAATTTCGAGATCGGCCGGGATGTATGTTCTTGTTTTTTTGTGAATCATGGTATAATTGAATGCGCGGATATGCACTTGTGCAAATATGCAGATTAGTGTGGAAAGTCGGAAAGATTGAATATCTACCAAAGGTAAAATATCGAATTACTTACCCCTTTGTTGCGTAAAGCAATGGCCTCATTTCAAAAACATTACTTTACTAAATTTTCTTTGGCTTGATGAATAGCGCCGATACCAGACTTATTATAAAGCCGACCGCCACCATCATAAACCAATAAAAAACATACCCGATAATGGTTTTGTTATTGGCAAAAGCAGTAAAGATGGTTTCGTACACTAAAAATATAATACTCGCAATAGCAATTGCCGCTGTACTAAAGACTGCTCTTTTTATAAAAATCGCATTAAGTTTGGCTAAATATTTATTTAACAATTGTGTCCCCAGAATAGTAAGAATAAACACCAGTAATAACGAATTACCTTGGTTGTAACCGTGTGTAAAGGGAGCCAGATTAATGACTATCAGGGAAATCCCACCAAAAACACCAGTGAGAATGGCAATTTTAAACGGATCGTAATTTGAAGATAAGGTTTGCGGCATAGCTTATTTGCCGCAATATACTTATCTACTCCGCCTTATACAACGTCTCCGACATGTTTTTTATACCCTCTGTGTAAGGTGTGGGTTTAAAATTAAAAGCCTTCTCGAACTTACCCGAATCGAATATATAATCACGGTCGTATTGGTAATACATTTCTACCGTGCCGGCCACTACTTTCATAAACCTGCCTATCACCCAAAGCATCCATTTCTTCAGGCTAAAGTAGCTTGCTTTTGTGTTGTAGATACCCGCCGCCATTTCTATAAACTGTTTACCGGTAAGCGCGGGTGCAGTTGGCAGGTGCCATATTTGGTTATCGCTCTCTGGGTTTTGGCCAAGCAGATACATCGCTTTGCCGGCATCGTCAATATAAATAAAGCAGTGCTTTTTGTTGGCATCGCCTATCCATTGCGCCATTTCTTTTTTGGCGTATTTGGCCAGCACCATCATATCAAAAAAACTGTTTGTGCTGTCGGTGCCATAAAAATCGGGGGCACGGGCTATGCTGGCTTGTAGAATACCTGCCTTCACCTCATTCATAATGGCATTGGCAACACCTACGCGCACTTTGCCCTTTTCGCTGATAGGGTTGTAGGAGGTATCTTCTTTCATGGGGCCATTTACCAGGCCATACATGTAAACATTATCAAAAAAGATGAGCCGGGCATTGTTCTCTTTGGCAACCGCTATTACATTTTTAATGATAACCGGCCATTGTTCTTTCCAAACTTCAGCATCGTACACAATACCTGCGCAGAGGTAAATAATAGTTGAGCCTTTCGCCGCTTCGCGCAACTCATCCAATTTCAATAGATCGGCTTTTTTCCAGGTGGTGTTTTTGCCGGGTTTTATCTCGCGCCTGCTTATTAGGCGGATGGTTTGGTTATGGTTTTCTAACTCGCGGGTTAATGCATTGGCTACCGGTCCGCCTGCTCCTAATATGGTGTGTATCATGCTTTTGTTATTTCCAAGTATGATACAAATGTAGAGCAACGGTGTTACTCAAAGCGTTAACAAAAGATAAGGATTTGGGAATTTCGAAATTCGGATTTTCGATTCGGATTTGTTCCCGAGAGGTCTTGAGGCAGGTTATAGACAATCTATTTATGCTCCACCAATATCCTTTTCCGTATCCTCGATAGCGATACAGGCGTGATCCCTAAAAAATTGGCGATGTAGTGTTGAGGCATCCTGCGTAAAATATCGCGGCCGTTCTCCAGGAGTTTGAGGTAGCGTTCTTCGGGCGTTTGGGTAACAAAGGACAAAACCCGGTCTTCGTAACAAATGAGGTAATGCTCGGCTATCAATCTGCCAAAGCGTTCCATTTTGTAGGCCAGCATGGGGTTGTTTAGCATCACGTCCATGTTTTTCCTGCTGATGACGATGATCTGGCTGGGTTCCAACGCCTCAATATAATTAAGCGCCGGTTCGCCGGTGAGGAAGCTGGAGTAGCTACTTACATAGTCATTCTCAAAACTAAAGTAATTGGTAATATCCGCACCATCTTTAATATGATAATAACGTACCGATCCCTTTAGCACAAAACCCACATGGGCGCATACTTTACCGGCTTCGGCAAAGTGCTGTTTCTTTTTAAAAGTTTGTAAGCTGATGTGCTGGATAAATACGATCCATTCAGCCTCGTTGAAAACCACATAGGGTTCCATGCCTTTGCGGAATGCTGCGAGTTGTGCCGATGTTAGCGCATCCATACCCTATCCATCAAAAAGAAGGCCGCAAAAACTACGCTGGCAATGCCATTGGTAGTCATAAAGGCGATGTTTACACGGCTTAGGTCGTTTGGCTTCACCAGCAGGTGCTGGTAAATAAGCATGGCGCAGAAAAAGGCGATACCGATATAATAAAGCAAGCCAACGTTGGAGGAAAATACAGGCATTGTAATAAATGCTGCTGAAAACACATGCAGTACAGTAGAAAGCCTTAGCGCATTTACCTTGCCCAGCCAGGCGGGGATAGAGTGCAGGTTTTCATTCTTGTCAAAATCTTCGTCTTGCAATGCGTATATAATATCAAACCCGCTTACCCAAAACAATACCGACAAAGAGAAGAAAATGGGCGTTAAATCGAATTGGCCAGTAACAACCAAATATGCCCCTATAGGTGCCAATGATAAACCCAGGCCCAAAACCATGTGGCAAAGTGCAGTAAAACGTTTGGTAGCACTGTAGCCTAATACCACCAAAAGTGCAATTGGCGATAAGTAAAAACACAGCGGGTTTATAAACCAGGTGGTTAAAATAAACAGTGCACAGTTTGTTAAGGTAAATGTAAGCGCAGCCGCCGGGCTAATCCTGCCTGCCGGGATATCGCGCTGTTTGGTGCGCGGGTTTTTGGCATCGATGTTCCTATCCAGGTAGCGGTTAAAGGCCATTGCCGAGTTGCGTGCAAACACCATGCAAAGCAGCATCATGGCCAGCTTTGGCCATTCGAACTTGTAGTCGGTAGTAGTCACAGCCAAAAAAAAGCCGATAAAGGCAAATGGCATAGCAAATATGGTATGAGTAAAAGTTACTAGAGAAAGGTATTTTTTCATTGTTATTTGAATGCCGAATATCGAATTTTAAACGCTGAATGATGAAGTTTCTTTTACTTCGCAATTCTGAATTCGAAATTCGGTGTTCGATATTATCTTTTTTAACTCTTATAGTATTCCTCATCAAACGGCGGCGGCGTAAACTGGCGGTTTATACCATCTATAAATTCCAACAGCCCGTCGCGGCCCAGCAGGGTTTCTGATGAGGTTACAAAATGCTGCGGTGCCTCTTCAAACGTGGACAGTATCGCTTTGCGGAATTTGGCAATGTTCTGGTCGGTCTTTATGCTGCTTTGCTTATCGGCTTTTGTAAATACCAGCACAAACGGCAAACCCTTTTCGCCAAGCCAGCTGCAAAACTCCAGGTCAATTTTTTGCGGTTCCAGGCGGCTGTCTATCAATACCATTACGCATTGCAGGCTTTCGCGCTTATCCAAATAGCTGCGGATAAATTTGTTCCAGTCTTCTTTCTTGCTTTTTGAAATTTTGGCATAGCCATACCCCGGCAAATCGACGATATACCACAATTCGTTCACCAAAAAATGATTAATCAGCTGGGTTTTACCCGGTGTTTGCGATGTTTTTGCAAGCCCTTTTTTTTGCACCAGCATGTTTATCAAAGATGATTTCCCAACGTTGGAGCGCCCTATAAAAGCAAACTCCGGCTTAATAGGTATAGGCAACCTGGATATTTGGGTATTACTGCAAATAAAATCGGCCGATTTGATGATCATGCCGCAAAGGTAAGTTTATTTGTTGGAAGGTTAGAAGGTTGAAATGTTTGAATCGGCAAATTAAATGTTTAAACACGTAATTTTACTTACTCTCAACAAAACAAACCTTACAACCTTGTAACTTTACAACCTTACAACAACGAAGACATGAGCGATTATAAAATACCCGCACAAACGCGCATTGGGCATGTGCATTTAAAGGTAAGCGACATACAAAAGTCGCTGGCTTTTTATAGCGGTTTACTGGGTTTCGAGCTGGTAACCATGTACGGCGACCAGGCAGCCTTTATCTCCGCCGGCGGTTATCATCACCATATCGGGTTAAACACCTGGCATAGCAAGGGCGCTTCGCCCGCACCCGAATATGCACCGGGGCTGTACCATACCGCTATTTTATATCCTGAACGAAAAGACCTGGCGGCGATATTACAAAGGCTGCTAGATGCCAAATACCCGCTAACGGGCGCATCAGACCATGGCGTGTCGGAAGCTTTATATTTAGACGACCCCGACGGCAATGGCGTAGAACTATACTGGGACCGCCCAAAAGATAAATGGCCAACCGACGAACATGGCAATTTAACCATGTACACCCGCCGGTTGGACGTGGAAGGCTTGCTTGCGTTGCTGACGTAACTATTCGTTCAGCATATATTTTTCGATGCCGGGAGCTGGTTTCCACTCGTCTTTAGGTTCGTAATAATGCCATAACAAAGCAGATACCTTGCGGATAAGCACATAGGCTTCGTTGTTGGGTGTCCAACTTTGGTCTTTATTGTTTTTGGTGATGACGGAGAAAACGTAATCGCCATGCGGGGCGTGTACTAAAACCGTTTCCGACCGACTTTCATCGACCGCGCCCTGTTTACTAAGGCATTGTATGTAAGGGGGTATCTGCGAAAGCGCGGTGTTATCCCAATAAATGCGGTTAAGGGTGCGGCTCATGCGCTCGCTTGCTGCCGTGCTTACCACCTGGCCGTTGCGCACCATGGTAAACAGTTTGCACATTTCGTAAGGCGTAGTTACGCCCCAGCCATATATTTTGCGCATAGCTTCGCGGCCGGGCGTGCGCGAGTTTACCCGCATGCTTTTAAAGCCGTTTGCATCCAGCCAGTTATTGATATAGGTACCTGTAACCAGTTTTTGCAGCCACAAGCTGGCGGTATTATCGCTCATGGTGATCATCAGCATGGTAACCTTGCTCAGCATAATGGTGTCCTTATCCTTAAAAGAGCCAAGGATATCCTCGCCCGCGTACAGCAGCGAATCTCGGTAGGCAAGTTTTTGGTTGTACTGCAGTTCGCCCTTTTCTATTTTATCCATCACACCGCTCAGGATGCTCACTTTAATCATACTGGCGGTAGGGAACAGTGTATCCTGGTTAATGGCCACGGTTTTGCCCGTTTTAAGGTTCTGCACGTAAATGCCCACCTGACCGTTGAAGCCCTGTACAGCGGATTGCAATTGTTCGGTTAGCTTTTTATCGGTTTGGGCTAAGGCGGCGGTGGTGATGAAAAGGAAAATAGCGAGGAGAAGGTGTTTCATGGAGGGTTGGTTTTGATGGAAATAAAGTTATGAAATTTTTAATTACCGGCGAGTCGTTGCGAGCGATAGCGCGGCAACCGCCTGTAAGCATAGCCGCTTTGCAAATCCGCCCTGCTCGCCGAGGATTGCTTCTACGCTTCGCTTTCTCGCAACGACGCAATTTATTAGCTCCTCCCAAATCCCTATCTTTGCAGCTATCTATGAAATACCTGCGCTGGCTTTTGTTGCCGTTTTCGATATTGTATGGCTTGGTAGTGGTGCTGCGCAACTGGTTTTATGATGCCGAGCTGTTTAAAAGCCAGGAATTTGATTTGCCCGTAATATCTGTAGGTAACCTGGAAGTAGGAGGCGCCGGCAAAAGCCCCATGACGGAGTATTTGGTACGCCTGCTAAAAACCGATTTTATACTAGCTACCCTAAGCCGCGGTTACGGCCGTAACACAAAAGGCTTTCTGACTGCATCTGCCACATCAACCGCCACCGAAATTGGCGACGAGCCGGCACAGTTCAAGCATAAATTCCCGGATGTCACCGTGGCCGTTTGCGAGGACCGAGTTGCAGGTATCGAACAATTAAAAACATCTCATAACCTCATTGTTTTGGACGATGCTTACCAGCACCGTGCCGTAAAACCCGGTTTCAGCATTTTGCTTTTCGATTATAACAAACTACCCGATCCGCATTTCGTGCTACCCGCGGGGAACCTGCGCGAGCCTTTTAGCGGCAAATGGCGTGCAGATATGATGGTGATAACCAAATGCCCGCCCACCCTCTCTGAAGAAGAGAAAACCAAATGCTATTACCGCGTAAACCCGAAAAGCTGGCAGCCGCTGTTTTTTACTTCGATAGATTATTTGCCTTTACAGGATATGCAAGGGCATGCCGTTGGCTATAAAGTTGATGCCGATACCACGGTTTTCCTGCTAACGGGTATTGCTAATGCGGCACCGCTGGCTAATCATATAAAAACCGCCACTGCTAATATCATCCACCATAATTATCCCGACCATCACCAGTTTACCTTAAAAAATATCGCTAAACTTGCTGCTGAGTTTTCTGCTTGCAAAGCACAAAAAAAAGTAATTATCACAACAGAAAAGGATGCGCAGCGTTTAGGGGTACACGAGTTGATGGCGGGCGTGTCGCGCTTGTTTGTTTTGGTAATACCGATAGGCATCCGGTTTTTAAGCGGTACGCAAGAGAGCTTCGATAAATTAGTAACAGATTATGTTAGAAAGTATACAGAATAGCACCAACTATATAAAGAAACGCATAGGAGATTTTGTGCCCGAGTGCGGTATAATCCTTGGCACAGGCCTTGGCGCTTTGGTTAACGAAATTGAGATAGAGAAACAGCTGATGTACAGCAATATCCCCGATTTCCCGATGTCGACGCTCGAATTCCATTCGGGTAAACTGATATTTGGAACCCTGGGAGGCAAAAAGGTAGTGGCCATGCAGGGCCGCCTTCATTATTATGAAGGGTACACTATGCAGCAGATCACATTACCTGTACGGGTGATGAAACTGCTTGGTATACAAACGCTGTTTGTTTCAAATGCCAGCGGATCGCTTAACCCTGCATTTAAAAAAGGCGACCTGATGGTGATAGAAGACCATATTAACCTACAACCTATGAACCCGCTTATCGGCCGAAACGACTCTGAAATGGGCCCCCGTTTCCCGGATATGAGCGAGCCCTACAAGCACGCGTTAATAGATAAAGCATTAAAAATAGCCACAGCAAATAATATCACTTGCCACAAAGGGGTATATGTAGCAGTTACGGGGCCAAACCTGGAAACCCGCGCCGAATACAAATACCTGCGCATTATAGGCGGCGACGCGGTAGGCATGAGTACCGTGCCCGAAGTAATTGTAGCCAACCACATGGGGTTGCCGGTTTTTGCTATTTCGGTATTAACAGACGAAGGTTTCCCCGAAGTACTGACGCCTGTATCCTTAGATGAGATACTGGCCACCGCACGGGAAGCCGAACCAAAAATGACACAGATACTTAAAGAACTAATTGCTGGGCTTTAATGGCGCTTAAGTTAAGATATATTTTATTATTGCTCATCTGTGCATCAGCGCAGTATGCTTATGCGCAGGTACCAACCACTTACCCCGGCCAGCGCCCCCGCGACCCGGTGTATAGCCGCGATACCAGCGACCGCATCAGGAACAGCCGCCCAGGCGATTCGCAGAATATCGACTCGATACGGGCCCGCGCGGACCGCAAGAAAGACTCTGTAGAATTCAATTCAAAATTCATAAAAGTAACAAGCGAGCGTTTGCTAAGCGATAGCACCCAACTATTCCCCCTGGATACCGGTTTGGTTAATTTTGAGAATTACAGCCCGCTAAACCAGCCCCGCAACCCTAAAATACACCTCGGCTACCTGGGTACGCCCCAGCGCGACCTGCTGTTTAACCCGCGTAAAACCATTGGCTTTGACGAGGGCATGCATTCATTGGATGCCTATTTAATAAACCCGCAGGATATGAATTATTTCAATGCGCGGGTACCTTATACTCTGCTTTCGCTTTCCAATACGCTGGGCAGTACCAAGGAACAATACTTTAAAACCTTGCACACGCAAAACGTAAAACCTAACTGGAACATAGGTTTCATACTAAACTTTAACGGTTCGCGCGGGTACTACAGCAACAGCAACGTGCTCAGGCAAAACGTAAGCGGCTTAAACGGCGGTATATTTAGCTGGTACCATTCGCTTAACCAGCGTTATAACATGCTGGCCAACCTATTGTTTACCAACCTTAAAACGCCGGAGACTGGCTCCCTTGTCCAGGAGGATATCTTCAACACTACATCTTTCAACAAAGCAACCGAACCGGTAAAGCTACCCAGTAGCTACACCAACTGGAAAAACGCAGGGTTTTACATTAAACAGTTTTACTATATCGGGCATATCGATAGCCTTAAAAAAGGCACCGGCAGTACCAATGTGCTGCCCACCCAGCGCGTGGCCTACACTTTTTACTACAACACTCGCAAATACGAGTACCTGCAAAACGATTTGGATACCTATGGTGTATTCCCCGATTATTACTTTAGCGCAGGCAGATCGCGCGATTCGCTTAACGTGTTGCATTTACAGAACGATTTCTCCTACAGTTTTTACCTGCGCGGAAAATCGGTAAAGATGATAAAGAACGAGTTAAAGCTTGATGTAGGGCTTGCACAGGATTTTTATAAATACAGCCAGTTTGTAAGCGATACCACCATAAACGAATTCGGCCGCAAGGAGATGAAGCCGGTAAGGGTACAAAATACCAGTTTCCAAAACATAACACTAAAAGCCCGGCTTGGCTACCGCTTTAGCGACCGGATAAACCTGGATGGAGACATACGCCAAATTGTTCAGGGCCGCAACTTTGGGGATTTGCTTTACGATGCCAAACTTACCCTGGCAGGCGGCAAAAAAGCCGGTAAGATAGTATTGGGTGCCTACCTGCAAAGCAGTTCGCCGGGCTTGATCTATACAGACTGGATAAGCAACCACTATATCTTCCATCCCGATTTTAACAATCAAAAGATAACTAACCTATCGTTCAATTACATTAACGATGCACTTAAGCTCGACCTGAAGGCAGAATATTTTTTAATAAACGATTACCTGTATTTTGCGGCAAGCAATGCAGGTATTGATGCTACCCCGCAGCAATTTGGCGGCGCCATTAATATGCTCAAAGTAAGTGTTGGCAAAAACCTCACCTGGCATAAATTCCATTTTGATAACTACGTGGTTTACCAAAAATCTGATAACCTTGCACTGTTGCGCACACCCGAAGTTTATACCTACAGCAGCCTGTACCATAACTCGGTACTATTTGATGTTTTAAAATCTGAATATGGAGTGAGCATGCGTTACAATACTGCGTACACTGCACCATCCTATGCTGTTGGTTTAGGCCAATTTTATAACGGCGCCAATGTAACATTCACCTCCTACCCTGTTGCCAGCGTGTTTTTTAAAGCTACGCTGCAGCGCACCAACATATTTATCCAGTACGATTATGCCAACCAGGGTTTGTTTAGCAAAGGATATTATACTGTAAACCGCTACCCGCAACAGGATGCCGCTTTGAAATTTGGTGTCGCCTGGACGTTCTACAATTAAGTCGGCAGCAATTCCCAAAGAGAAAATTATTTTGGAAAGTATGCCCGGCAATTTTGCACCTGCAAGCCGCCCATTGCTGACTGCAAACTGAATTCTGCTAACTGCACACCGCCCGCTGCAAAATTGATCAAGTTTTCTGCTTCTTCTTGTTAGCAGCCGGGAATAACACGTTATTGAGTATCAGCCTGTAGCCTGGCGAATTGGGATGAAGCTTTAGGTCGGTGGGTGGGTCACCTACGGCATGCTGATAATCTTCCGGATCGTGGCCACCGTAAAACGTCCATTGGCCTTTGCCAAATTCGCCGTGGATGTAGCGATCGACAGCGCGCCGTGGATGCAGGCCTGCACCTTCTGGTCCTTGGCCTGATAGGTGAACATGCCGGGCTGGCCGCCGACCGCCACGTCGCGGGCGAAGTCGGTGTCGTCACGGGTGAAGAACCAGATGGTCCCGGTCTCCGGCTCGCCGAAGCCGGTCATCGGCTGGCTGTGATAGCCGGGCGTGTCCACGCTCAGCATGCCGGTGTTGGACTCCTTCAGGCTCTTCCAGAATTCCTTTTCCGCCTCATGCGGCGTCAGCTTGTCGGACATGATCG
>NZ_CAMLOV010000007.1 GCF_946481715.1 uncultured Mucilaginibacter sp.
CCTGGTAAAAGCGAGTAAACAAATAAGGCAACTTCTCAGTAGGGATGCCTTGGCCGGTGTCCCTCACGGTAAGCACAAAAGAAGAAGATGAAGTGTCTAAATTCTGTTTTAAAAACACTTCCGCCCTTCCGTTATCTGTAAATTTTAGCGCATTAGAAAGTAAGTTGAGCACAATTTGATCCAGCTTACCGCTATCGCCCAAAATCCAAAGTTCAGAGGGCCCGGAAACATATTGCAGCCCTATCCCCTTTTGTATTGCCATTGGCTGGTAAGCGTTTATATGCGCCCTAATCAAAGCCACCAAGTCAAGTGGTGCCGGCGTTACTATCATTAAACCGCTTTCCAGCTTACTTATGTCTAACAATTGATTAATCAATTGTAGCAACCGGGTGGCATTGTTGAGAATATGGCGCAAATAGCTAACTGCGTTTTCATCAGTTGTTTTAGCCAGCAATTCTTTTGCGGGATTTATAATAAGTGTAAGCGGTGTTTTAAATTCATGGGTGATATTTGTAAAAAACCGCGATTTAACAATGTCCGTTTCTTTTAGGCGGTCGGCCTTTTCACTTAGTTCTGCAGTGCGTAATTGTACCAGCGACTCCAGCCGTTTAGCTTCTTCGGCTATAAGGGCAATTTTCTCGGCTTTCCGGGCAAGGGCCTGCTCCGAAAGGTCCTCAACTTCAGCAAGTTTAATTGTAAGGCGCTGATTAGTGCGCGCAAAGTCCAGGGCCAGGTAAAGGGACAAGCAAAACGGTAAAATCAAATTACCTGCGCTCATCACAAAAATCCGCATCGCGTTAAGTTCGTATCGCCAAATGAGAAATACATCAGCCCAAGCAAAAAAGTAAACAGCCGTTACAGCCACAACACCCAAAACAATCAGCCATACATCTTTCTGCTTCTTTTTAATTAAACGCACAGCAGACCAAAAACTATCTATTGTAAAGCCGAAAAAAACCAGGGAGAAATAGTCATTGGAAGGATGGAACGGGAAGTATATAAAGGTTACCAGGTAATAACCCAGATAATAAAGAGTTACAACACCCAAAAAGGTCAGCCGCAAGCGAGGAATTCTCCCGTAATCTAACGCATAAAGTAGAGTTGTGCCAAAACACATCAGCAATACTTTACACAAAGAAGTCACCAAATCGGCGTAATATTGAATGAATGGAGATGATGTATGATAGTATAAATAAACACCAAAGCTATTTATCCCAACCAATAGTACAAAAATGGCATAATTTAGGTTCAGTTTGCGGGTTGGGTAAAATGCAAACAGCAAGAGATGCAATAAGCCCAGGATGATTTCTGCAGCGGCAAATATTGGCACAAAGTTAAATAGAAGGTCATTTCTTTCAATTCGTGTTGATTTTAGCTGATAATCCCCTATCCATACCTGAAATCCAAGGAATTCCGGGTAAACGCCAAAAAAATTTGAATAGTGTATGGTGATAAGGTGAGGCTTAGTATCGTCAAACCAAATGGGTATCAATCCTCTTGGTGCCCTTACAGCTTCCATTTGCGCTGCAGAACTGCCCACCGTTCCGTAGCCTCCAATGGGCTTACCGTCAATAAATAACTCGGACGCCCCATCGTGATTTATGCGAAAAGCCAGTTTCTTGTTCACCAAACCTGCACCAGCCTTCACCCAAAGCCCAAACCAGCCAACTCCTTGCCAGCCTTTTGGCACCTCCGATTTGCCAAACCCTGTGTGCCGAAGAGTATCCCAACCTAACGTGCTCAAAACCGGGTGCCGACTTGCCATGCCTTCATCGGGGTGAAAATACCATACAGAATCTATCAGGGTTACCTCGTGTAAGGTATTGTAATCGCGCACGTTTATTTCATAAACACGCGGTTGCGCGTATGCACAAGAAGTAGAAAATGCCAACAGGCAAGTTATCACCCCCAGCCAAAATTTCTTTTTCCTAAACATAAAATGGCCGGATGGATCTTTTGTTATACAGACGTTGTAAAAGTAATGGTTTTACTATTAATCTATGAAAAGAACGTACTCGCAATTGTTGTAATCTAACATAATTGTTGCAATCTAATTTAAAGGCGTCACTTTAGCCATGCGGCGCTATCTGCTTCACTTCATGGCAGATCGACCTATTAAACACCTGCGAAAATATGAGCATTTTTCACATAATATGGTCAATCATATCAACCACTGCCGGTATAGTTATAACTATATATAACTTTAAATCGCCGCCAATAAATCACCCAACATTGTTGATAAAAAAGATATAAAAGGCATCCTATTAAAAGATTTCCATGAAAAAAGAATACTTAAAAAACATCGCCGTGTTAATAGTTTCGGGGCTGTTTATAAACTTACAAAGCTGTAAAAAAGAGGCCCCTTTTTATTCAGATGACACTACTCCAACAGTAACTGCTGTTACTCCTATTACTTCCAACGAAGTTTCCTCTGCTGCAATTTCACCGCTATATGTGTCAACAACGGTGTACGGCATAGATAAAATACCACAGCCTACCCGAATTTGCTCTGCTCCTAACGGCACAATGTACATTACTTCGCAAAACCAGGGCAAAGTATATAAAGTATTAAAAAATGGCACGGTAAGCACGGCGGTTTCCGGTTTACGGAGTCCCTACGGTATTAAAGCAGCAAAAAACGGAGATATCTATGTTGCGGTGGCGGGCGAAGACCGAATCATAAAAATTAAACCTTCTGGTTTTGTAAGTGATGTTAAAGTCAGCATTGGGCTTTATATACCACAGGATCTGGCAATTGCAGATGATGGAACCTTATTTATTGCCGATACCTACAATAGGCGGATTGTTAAAGTTTCGCCTAATAACGAATGCAGTATCCTTGCTGGTAAAACGGGCTTATTCGGAATTAAGGATGGCCTTGGCTCGAGCGCTCATTTTAGCTATTTAAGCAGCATACGTTTAGCAGCCGACGGTTTTTTATGGGTTATAGATGGTGATGGTATTAAAAGAAACGGCCATACCATCAGGCGTATTACGCAAAAGGGGCAGGTTAATACCTACTTTTTTCAAAAAGATCAACGCTATGATATACTGGATATTGCAGTGAAGAAACTCGACAAAAATCTCAATCCATCGGCTATCGAAAACCTTTTCCTGGTTTATCAAAACAACAGGGTTACGCAATTGGGCACCAACGGAGTAGAGGCGGAACTTTCTCCATTTACCGATGTCGGTTTTGCAGGAGGTTTATTGGGAAAAGATGCGCGCTTTGCTATGCCGACCGGAATTTCCTTTAATGGAGACGATATCTATATTGTCGATTCACATAATCACGCGCTAAGAAGTATATCTAAAAGCCAGCAATAATATAAAACAAAAATCCCGGGATTAATAAAAGTGTGCCGGGATTTTCGTTTTTTGAGGGATGGAAGTAATAGTTGCTAAATGCTAATCGCATTTAAATAGGTGCTATTCATTACTCGCCTTGTGAAATCTGTTTAAGCATTTATAGCATATATATTTACGAATGGGCAATAAGGGCCCGCATAGCTTAAATAGGAAATTACGGCTTACGCGGGCAACATCTGTACTGTTGCATTTAGGGCAGCATACTGATGCTGTAACATGCTGTTTGTTTGTAGATTGCAATGCTGTATACATAAGTTGTTATGAGTTGAATAAAATTACAGCTCGAAAAATTAAAACCACCACCAATTTTTAAGACGTGCCCATAATGTGAATTTTTGTGAATTTTTGAAGCCGACCTGTGAATGGCGCCCGTGGTACGCTTTATTTTGCGAAGTCATAGAAAATTCTCAGCCTATAATCACACGTAAGTTGTACCCTAAAATGAGTAAGCAATACTATGATAAGATAATTGCATTAAATTAAATTTACTTAACCAATAAATAAATATGAAAAGTAAATTAACTATCGCAGCAGTGCTTCTCACAGCAGCTTACTTCACCGGCTGCAAAAAAGACGCGGCTATTAAAAACAAATTAGTTGAAGACAGAAATGATTTATCGTTAACGGTTATGGCTGCATCCGGAGTGCCAGTCAATTCTGTAATCACCGTTGCGGGGCGCCCTTACAAATCAGGGGCCACACTTGTAAATGGAACAGCTGAGAATGCGCGGTTTAATAACCCATTTGGCATGCAATTGATGGATGATGGGACTATATATGTTGCCGATACCGATAACGATATTATCCGCAAAGTGAGCCCAACCGGTAACGTATCTTCTTTTGGAGTACCGAACCATGATTTAACCAATCCTGTGTTTTGGCTGCATTCGCCAATTTATGTTGGTGTCGATGATAATAGACTAGTTTACACTATCGATGACAATTACTCTGAGCCAAAAACCCGGGTACTCATTTATACGCCTGAGGGTGCGCTGCTTGGCGGATATGGCAGTCAATTCTATGATCAAAGGGACATGGTTAAAGACCCCTACGCCAATGCTTTTTGGTCGATTTCGGGCAACACAATACAAAAAGTTACCGCTAAAAAATCCAACTATTCTTTCAACTATGAGCCAATTGTATTCACCAATAAGTTTTTACCTGACGAGCCAGGCTATTACACCTATCCTGCACTGTTCCCCGGATATAATGGCGTAATTTATTTTGCGTACAAAGGCAAGCTTTATAAACACGCTAAGGATAATACCGGGTCGGTTATCTTTCCCGATCTGACATTTAACAACATCACCTGCATTGCAGCCAATAAAGATAGCAGGACCTTATACATTGCTGATGGCGGTTACATCAAACGCATCGACAGCGGCAAACTCAGCATAATTGCCGGCCCTAACATTACTTATACTGATAGCCGGGACGGCGTAGGCTCCAAGGCCGATGTAAACGCACAATACCTCGCATTAAGCAAAGACGAAAGTACACTCTACTTTTCTGATGCAAGGGCTGATGCTATCCGAAAGATTATTTTAAAATAACTGTCCTCTACTCCTTTATTTATCATTAAGTCAACTACTATGAAAACAAATACTAAGTCGGCGTTAAGCATCGCCGTGCCCATTATGGTTTGCATTTCCCTTGCGGGTTGCAAAAAGGATATCTTGCTGCCGGAGAAAAACCCCAATATGCTTGCATTGCAGGTAACCGGTACGCCAGTTGCAGGTGATGCCTATACCGTAAGCACACTGGTATCAGGGTTAGGTACCGATGGGCTTTTAAAGATACAAAGCCCATATCGAATTTGCAGTGCTACCGACGGAACCCTATATATTACAGCGCCTAATAGCTTTGGAGCCATATACAAAATAAAGCCGGATGGAAATCTCTCAAAGCTCGCAAACATTCACCAATCTTATGGAATTAAAGCGGGCGAAAACGGAACGGTATACGTAACCAGAATTATAGAAACCCAGAGCCCGCCAACCAGCACTGGCAGCGTGGTTAAACTTGATAAAAATAACGTGGCCACTACCATACCCGTAAGCATCCCGCTAACCTCGCCGCTCGACCTGGCGATTGCGCCCGACAGCACCATTTATATTGCTGATGAATTTAAGCGCTGCATCATCAAACTAACCAAACAAGGCGTAGCAAGCGTGTTTGCCGGCAAAAGCGGCGAAATGGGTTTGGTTGACGGACAAGGTGGGAATGCGCGTTTCAGTTATCCGTTTGCTATACGCTACGCTAACGATGGCACACTTTGGGTTTTGGATGGCAACGGAACAGACAAAGGCTCACAAACCATCCGAAAAATAACCCTCGACGGAAGAGTTACTACATTTTTTAAATTCAAACCTGAAGACAACAGCTATATCAACTCGATGGCCGTAACCAAGCGCGACAAAGACTTCAACATATCGCCCTACGAAAATGCCTTTATGTTTATTACATCCAACAATGGCAGACAGCAAAACCAGTTAGTACACCTCAGTTACGATAAAATATTAACCCCTATAACAGGTTTACGGCCCGATGGTTTTAGGGATGGTAATGCAGGGCAAGCAGCATTCTTTAGCCCTACCGGACTCACCGTAAACCCAAATGGGATTTTTGTTGCAGACTTGGGTAACAATGCGATCAGGAAAATCGTGAAAAGATAGTTAATTGCTAAAGCAAATAATTAAAACCGTCGGCTACATCAGCGGTTTCAATTATAATTATTAATCTCTTTCTTGTGTCAAACCAGCATCCGAAATTTTCGACAATCTCCTGTTGGTCATAATATCGTTAAAAGCACCAACGCTGCGTTCGGTGAGAATGTTCTTTATTTTATTATTTGTTGCTGCAATGTTCCTTTGCCAAACACATTCTCATATGCTTCTATGCACTTCGTCTTGATGGAATCAGGGAGGTCGGAGTTATCTGTAAATTTGAAAAATAAATGGTCGAAGCCCGTATAATCTATAACAACATGATTAGAGATAAGATCGTCTAAATTATGATTACCATCACTTAGACGTGACTTAAACCACCACCAATTCTCATTTTGAATAATTTCTAATTCATCTATAAAATTAGATACTTGACTTATAAATTGTTGTCCGGGATATATCATAGCGGTATATTTTCAGATATCAATGCCAACATAATGCCACCAGATGGTTATTCTGGCAGTTGTGCTTATTTCGGGGCGCGCTCGGGGGGCAATACGAAAATATCACGAAAGTGGCTCAAGTTTGAGTGCCTACACAAGCCATTTTTTTTACGCCATCTCGATGACAATAATTTAACCTACAGTTTAGCGTTTTTCAATAATAATTCCTTAATTTAACCAGCAATAAGAAAATTAACTTTTTTAAGGCCTGCAAAAGATTAGTGGTTTCGCAAGGCCAATCATATTTTATAGATCCATTCAATTTTTGAAAGAAATGATTAGAAGCAGTCAAGAGATCATAGAGGCAGTTAGATTGTTAAAGAACAATTTGGAAACTTGCCAGCCTGTTAGCGCGTTGGGTGTTGATAACCTTAAGCAAATAACGATCATGATAGAGGTTATTTCTATAGGCTGCACCCAAAGTTGGATAGATAACAAGTACCTAACATTCCCACAAAACATGCGGGAAAAACTGGATAATACGGAGTGGAGAACTGCAACTGACGCCAGGGAATGGCTTGATGGCCAATTTGATATTGACGATTTGCTATACCCGGATGCTATGCCGCAAAAAGGTTGGGCTACTGTTCTGCCCGGGGTAAGCATCAGGAAACAATAGCAAGTATGTAGTAATATGAGAATTTGGAGACCTTGACTAAAGTTTAAACAAAATGGATAAACACTACGGACACATAGTCGCCAATATTTTGGCAAAAAATGGCTATCTTATAGGTGATATTGCCAGGAAACTGATGGTGAATACGAGAACAGTGCACAACTGGCTTCAAACCAAAAACCTGAATGTAACGGTGATATCAAGTATAGGGAACGCAATTGATTACGATTTCAGGTCGCAATTGCCAGAGGTGTTTGTAAATAAGAGGCCATCAAAAATATTTATTGTAGATGATGCGGAACTTGATAGCGTTATTGTTAAAATAGGACTAAAACAAGTTCTTGGGAACCTTGACATTGAAGTGTTTAATAACGGCGACGCGGCCATTAATAAGCTGTTAGAGATCAGCATCAACGATACATCATTGTTCCCTGATTATATATTTCTCGACTTAAATATGCCGATCATGGGCGGATGGGAGTTTTTAGACGCCTATCATCAACTTGATATTGACCCACAAAATAAAATTCGAATCTTTATACTATCCTCGTCGATATCCCGTAGCGATGTATTACGTTCTATTTCAAACCCTTTGATATCCACCTTTTTGTCGAAGCCAATAGAGTTGAAAACTATCCGTTCTATTTTCTGCGAAGCCTAAACCACAACTTTTATTTGGTGTCGGGTTATTGTCTTGTTTAGTTTATTATCCCGTTTATAATAGCAAACCGAACTAAAGCTGCTGTGTTTCGCGCACCTGTTTTGTCAATAAGGCTTTGCCTATAACCCTCAATCGTTCTTTTACCAGAAAATAACTTATCTGCTATTTCCTGGTTGGTGTATCCCTCGGCTATTAAACCCAGCACTTCTACCTCTTTCTCCGACAATACCAGCCCATCCCTTGATACCGAACTTATGCGATCGGGTACGGTTAACATCCTGGCTAAAAACTTGGTAGTTAATTGGGAAGAAAGGTATTGATTATTTTTTGCCACATGTTTTATAGCGAATATTAATTCATCGGCGCTGATGCTTTTTAACAGGTAACCTGCCGCACCCGCCCTAAATGCTTTTGTAAAATATTGCTCATTATCATGTGCGCTTAGTACAATTGCTTTTACTTCAGGGTGGCTGACCTTCAAACTGTCTAATAGATCCAACCCTCCCATCCCTTGCATACTAAGGTCTGTAAGCACAATATTGGCCACAACTCCCTGATTGAGCAACGCTAATACGCCATTGCCGTCTTCAGCCTCACCCACTATCTTACAGGAAGTTTCTCTGTCTAATAAAGCTTTAATTCCATTCCTAACAATATTGTGGTCGTCCGCAAGAATTATAGTAGTCAAAATAAGTAGATGTTATAGTAGTCAAAGTAAGAAGATGTCATTAAATTATAGTATTAGTGAAGATTGGAAATAAGGAAATCACATTAACAATAATTTTAAAAAATTGATTATTTTGTTATAGAGTAACTTTTAAATTACAATTCTAAATTAAGGATTAAATGTTATAAATACCGTAGTTCCCTCACCAATCACCGAATCTATTTTTAGCGTACCATTATATAGTGTTAAACGATTTTTAATACTGCTGAGTCCGGATCCGCTTGGGTTATCCGTTTGTAAGGAATTGTTAAACCCGTTGCCGTTATCTTCCACCGCAATGGTTATCTTCTGGCTTAGCTTCAATTCAATATCTATTAGTGTAGCGCCGGAGTGTTTTATGCAATTATTAACCAATTCTTGTATGATACGGAAGATATTTAATTCTAACGTCAAGATAGGCCTTTCTATATTTTGAAAGCAGGTCACTTTGATCTGCATTGTTGGTGAGGATAACCTCGACGCCAACTCCTTAAGGGTTGCAGGTAAGCCAAATTCAACGAGTATGGATGGTGCCAGTGTAAAAGATATATTCCGCACATCGTTAATGGCCTTGTCAACAAGCTCATTAATCTCCATGAAGCTATCAGGGTTTTTAAGTTGGGGCTTTATAACATCGAGTTTCAACTTAACGCCGTATAATAACTGGTTCACACTGTCGTGCAGCATATCGCTGATGCGTCGGCGCTCGTTCTCACCAGCCTGGATAGTAGCCATAGATATCAACCTTTGCTGGTCATTTCTTAGTTCCATTTCGCGCTGCTCTGCCAGCACCTGTTCGGTAACGTTCATAAGAATACCAGCCAGGCTCCTACTATGCGAATTTCTACTAAGGTATTGTCCTTTAATACGGCCGTAACAGATTGCGCCCTCCTCTGTAGGCAACCTGCAAATAACATCCATCGCCACACCCGTGTCAATTGATCGTCTAAAAGCTGTTTCTACCTTTTTCTGGTCGTCCGGATGAATATAATTTATAAACGTCCTGTATCGTCCGTCAAAACCTGCCACAGGGATAGGGCAAAGGATCTTGTTAGACAATAAAAGATAAAACCTCATGGTATCAATCTCTAACTCCCATGTGCCAGCATGTGAAGCCTCCAAAGAAAGTTCCAATTTCTCTTTAGATTGCTCGGCAGAATAAAGCTTTTGCACGGCTTCATTAATGTTCTTAACTATTAGGTAGTAAGTTATATGTCCGTTTTGAACGAGGCTGGTTCCGCCTAAGCGAGTGTGAAGCACTGTTTTATTAGGCCGTTCAAACGTTAATTCAATATATTCATTAGTCTGGCGTTGGGCCAGCTTATCTAAAAATAGGTCTAAATCGCGTGTGCTGTTCAGCAATGCAAAATCGGATAGTTTGTGGCCAACCATTCTTTCGCTGCTCATTCCAAATAAATTGGTACTCATCAGGTTAACCTGGTTAATAACACCGTCCCCGTTCAGTACTAGGTAAGGTTCGGGTGCAAGGTTAAACAGATAAGATGAAAGTGCTTTTTGCTTCTCCAATTCGTGGCTGATAATTTTTATTGTTTTTAGGCTTTCGGCATAAGCTAATTTCAGCTCATCAATATTGTTGTTGGTATATGGGCGTTGTGTTGAATTCAGAAACTTGTTCATTTTGTAGTTGTATGGTATTTAAGGCAAATACTTAAACGGACACAACTAATATTTGTTCCAACATGTTTTCAAAAAACTCCTTGTTAAATTACTAATACCAATCATTGCGTTAATATAATATTCACTTTAACCAAATCGATATATAATAAAAGCCTCCTCGCTCTCGCAGCCCGGAGGCTTTCCCTAATTAATTTACTATAAATAGATACTTCTACCTGCAAATTAACACATTTACATAAGCTGCACGCTTTCGTAAACCACTGTGTATACTAACTTGCGGTTTTTTCCTATTTATAGGACATTAGTTGCGCACGAAATGCGGGTAAATTCAGAATAAATACCGTAACAAAAACAAAAAAGCCATAAAGCAAGTGATATTAAAATCACTCACTTCATGGCATCGTATTTGTTGTTGTACTACTGTTAAATGGGTGAGCTATTGAACAACGTTAGATAAAAGAGTTTTTGATAAAGCCTTGTCTAAATGATTGGTGTATTGAGTGGCCCATTTTAAAATTCCATATGCACCTTCCTGAGTACTTTTGTATGGCTCATCGAATAATTCGTAAACTATAGCCACCTTAACTTGGGGGTTTGCCTTACATTTAGCTACGAATTTTGTTACAAAGGCATTTTGATCCGCTTCGTTAGTTGTGCTGGTAGCTTTATATCTGTAGTTGAATTCGGTAAACCAAATTGGTTTAGTGGGGAATAATGAAGATAACTTTAATGTGATATCCGGAATACCTGGCCCTTTAGGTGCCGCATTTTCCATATCAGAGTACCAATTGTAAGCAACTACATCAAACTTGACCCCGTACCACTCGCACATGCGCAAAAAACCGTAGTGCAACCATCCGGCAGTAATCATCGTTTTAGCTCCTGCATCTTTTGATTTGATACCCTCGTCCATGCCTTTTAAATAAGCGGCAACCACGTTAAATTTATCTTTATTGTAATGCGTCTGGCTTTGGCCAGTTGTTTGCGGTAATAATAACGGTAGTTCAAGGTCATTACCTAAGTTATAATAGGTAAAATAACTGCCGTATTTGGCAGCGAAATTAGCGCCAAGTGTTTTGCCTTTTTGATAAGCTGTGGGTTGAGAATCATTATAGTCCATTGTGCGCGGATAAAGCATAGGTAAAATTTTAACCCCACCCGAAGTAGCTGCGGCTTGCAATGCATCTAATAACTCCGATGAAGACGCGCTGCCATCAGATTTAGTTTGCACGTTTAATCTATACCAGCTCATCCCGCGATCTTTGAGCATTTGAATTTGTTTGGTTGGAGAGGTGGCCAAATAGGGAGCATCACCCATATGGCCGTTAATGCCGAGCGCCATTACGCTACCTGATAATTTTGAGACAGGAGTAATTGAGGCAAGCATTAGATTTGCCGGTTTTTGAACAAAGGCCACTTGCTCTACAACCGGTTCAACATCAAGTTCCTTTTTGCATGAAGCGAAGGTTACAGCGGTAAGGCATGTTAGGAGCACGCTTTTTTGTAAAGTTGTTTTAAGCATAAGTTATTTGTGTGTATTAGTCAATAGTTAAGGCTTTTAACGGTTATTGTAATCAAAATGTTGCAATGAATTAAAATTTTTTTGAAACAATTAAAACAACGGGAAGTATCGGCGATAAATATTGCAAAAAAAATATCAATATTTTAAATACTTTATAATAATTAAAATATTCGAAACAAAGCTGCTCCTATATTGTACAACTTTCGAATTGCACTATGTTTTTTACACAAAAAGCCTCCATATTTTATTAGGAAAATAAAAAACTCATAAAGATGGAAACTTTTTTTTTGGTCTTAATCTAAAAAAGAGTTAAAAGGGCATTCTTATTGTCATGCTGTCTGCAAGAAAATTCATTATAAAACATTTACTGACCCTGCATCTGTATACAATAGTGTTACCTTAACACAATAGTATTGTAACCTCTTGTGAGTATTTTAGTAACATGAGGTCGATGAAACCATATCAGGTAACTATCAATTATTTCGGGTCAAAACTGGCATTTAAGGTATACCGTATCATACAAAAAAACAGCGTTGAAATTTACCAGTTAAGTCG
The DNA here is from genome assembly GCF_946481715.1 of uncultured Mucilaginibacter sp. The sequence goes on from NZ_CAMLOV010000007.1 coordinate 12,237, forward strand.
CCGTGACCTCAGCTACATAGTAATAAAAGAAAACCATAGCTGGTCGTTTATGGCCGCGTTAGAGCCTTGCCAGGAACTTAAAGATGCGATAGTAAAACGGCTAAAAGGGAAAAGGCCTACTAACTATATGCCGCAAAAACTCAACGCAAATAATTGATAACACAAATATCTGATGTGTAAAAGCGTGAAACTTGCACAATTGCGGTTACGACTAGTTGTAAGAACCAGTTAACCGGCGCTGGTTTAAAAGGAAATGAGTAAATTTAAACATACTTATTTACTATGAAAAACTTTACTATCACCTGTACAATTAAAAATGAAACACAAAAGCTTAACGTGATACTCAAGCAATCAGCGTTTGCTTGTTTTTATATTTATAAAAATAATAAGTGGATAGGTACCTTTTGCAAGAAAGGCGATCAGCATTATACCCTTATATCATACAGCAGGTTCGTTATCTTACAAACTGATGTAAAATCTATAGGAGAAGAACTAAACCGCTACGAAAAATCACAACAATATACCAACGGTTTCGGAGCTGCTTTAAAAGCAGCCTGATCTGCCCAATACATTCAAACTGTGAATATATGTGAAAATATGTGTTTGTTTTGGATACGAATTCCACACAAATAGGACAACCTCTTTTAGCGTAATCCTTTAATGGTAAACATTATATAGCTTTATTAATAATGCCGAAAGGTCACTAAATTATTATTAGAGAGGTATCATTAAATGCGAAAAATATTTGCAAAACGAATCATGTACGTCGGTATGATTACAGGATTTATAAGTATCCATGGGTGTAAATTGGACGCTCCTATTTATCCTGATCAATCAACTGGCACCCCGGTGATTGACGATGTGAAAAAACCACATCTATATGTATCAACCTATGCAAAAGGCTTAAATACATTGCCACATCCTACGCGTGTATGTACTACGCCCGACGGCAATATATACGTTACATCATACACTGAGGGAAAAGTGTTTAAACTTGATGCCGTTGGGAAAGTTACTGTAGTATTAAAGGATGTAAAAAAACCAATGGGCATAAAAGCAGACCAGGTGGGAAACGTATATGTAATGCTAACGGGTGAAAATAAAATTGTTAAAATCGCACCCAGTGGCAATGTGAGCACTGTTAAAATAAATGCGGACCCCAATTCGGCGCAGGATTTGGCGATAGCAAACGATGGAACGCTCTACATTGCAGATACCGGGAACAGTCGCATACTAAAAGTTGATCCGAGCGGAACAGTTACAACGCTTGCCGGAAAGATTGCCGTATTTGGATTAAAGGATGGCAAAGGCGAAGAGGCCCATTTTAGCTACCCAACCAATATCAGGCTGGCTTCTGATGGCTTTTTATGGGTTATAGACGGGGATGGATCGAATAACTATATTGGGCAAACCGTTCGACGCGTTACGCAGAAGGGTGCGGTTAGCACTTACTTTAACCAGCAAAACAAGGCGATAAGCATTAGGGATGTTGCCCTTGGCAAAATAGATAAAGACCTCAACGCCTCTACTGCAGTGAACCTCTTTTTGATTTACTCAAATAACACGGTAGCCCACTTTTCTACCAACGGAGTGCAAACCATGTTGGCCAAAACTACAACCCCGGGGCTTACCGATGGCGATATTACGACTGCGCAATTTAACAGCCCATCAGGTATATCTGTTAACGGCAACTCGGTATACATTACCGACCAGGAAAACAATGCATTGCGTAAAATAGCAGCAATGCAACCTAACTAATTTAACCCTACATCACCTGCTAAAATAACAAGCCTCTCGTTGAAATAATGGGTGGCTTTATTTTTGCCTGAGAATTTACCGATCGTGTCCTCGACCTGGCAACAAAAAGAGGCTGTATCAAAAGTAAAATTGGGCTTCTGAGAATCGCGTAAAAGAAAACGAATTCCATCAGGTATCCGCAGGATTTAAAGAAAAAAGAGGCTGATCATGATTTATGATACAGCCTCTAGCTTAGTTCAAGTTTATAGCAGTTTAGTATTTTTTATTAGCCGCTTAGTTTAAGCGTTTACTGTGGCACTTTGTAGATGTACCTTAATAAGGCTGCTCACCTCAAACGGGTATATATTTTTCAAACATATATTATCCTCGCAAACAAATTTGCCGCATCCTGTTCCCATGTCGCAGGGTACAACATGGTTTAATAAAGTAACCTGCCCGTCGCTAAAGCTATAAGGTTTCCACACATTGATATTGGATGTACCGCTGAACAATATAAAGGACCTTTTCCTGAGCATGGCTGCGATATGGGAAAAACCAGATTCGAGCCCCATAAACAACCGCGATTTTTTTAGTATATAAATGGATTGAGGAATATTATAAGCTCCCACGCAATTCACAACATTTGGCATGATAGAAATTGTTGTTAACTCTTCTGGTGTGGCATCCTGGGCGGTTCCTAAAACATATACCGTGATATCTTTGCTTACAACCTTAAGCGTTTCAATAAAATTCTGCACAGGCCACCTCCTGGATTGCGCCCCCGCACCTAAATGCATTACCATGAAGTTATCAGGAAATGCATGGCTTGTCACCTCTTCGCATGGCACGTCATCTGCTTCCCAAAATTCCGAAAAATCATTGTCAGGCAGTTGCAGGTAATCAAAAAGTGGCTTTGTGAGAGTTGTACTGTGCCCCTCATGATCAAAGGGGAATACCTCATCTAACAAAGCTTCACCTCCACCTACGTTGTAACCGGCAAAAATTTTATGGTAAGTAAAAAATTTGATAAAAAGGTTATTCCGAAAATCGCCCCGGACATCAAATATGAAGTCGGTTTTAATTTTCCTGAGCTGTTTCATAAACTCTAAATAACTCCCTTTTTTACCCCTCGCAAACCAAGGTGCATCAGCAACGGTAACTGTATCAACAAACTTTAATTTGCTGGCAATAGCAAAATTTTGACTGTTTACTACCAAATTAATTTTGTAATCAGAAAGGGCCTTCAGTTTTTTTAAAGCCGGCAGCATCAAAATCAAATCGCCAATATGGGCAAACTGCACAATGGTAACCTCATTAATTACCTGCCCATGAACGATTTTTTGGGCACTTTTCCTAAAAATTCCTGAAAGTACTTTATCGGCAAATTTTATAGCTCGTATTTTTTTTTCAGAAATATTAGGGCTAAACCGGTACGTTATTTCTTTCATTTTGTTTTTGTTTAAGTTATAGCTGGAATGTACCCGAGCGCTCCTATTGGCAAAACAGGCTTAAATAGCTTTCATTTTTTTGATAAGGGCTGTTGAGGAATTCCCGTCAATAAATTCGATAGTTTTTACGGTACCGCCGTTGGCCAGAACTTCCCGGGCACCAACAATATTTTCAATAGTATAATCTGCTCCCTTAACCAATATATCAGGCAGTATAGAGCTAATAAGCTGCTGCGGTGTATCTTCTTCAAAAACCACTACCGCATCAACATAAAATAATGCTGCAAGCAATAAGGCCCTGTTATATTGATTATTAATGGGCCTGTCGTTGCCTTTTAGGCGCTTTACGGATGCATCGGCATTAAGGCCTATTACCAGTTTATCGCCAAGCTCATGAGCTTTTGCCAGGTAGCTGATATGGCCGATATGCAATATATCGAAATCACCATTTGTGAACACCACCTTTCGATGATCCTGTTTCCAGGTTTGAATGGTCGGCCCAATATCTGATGAATGGTAAAGTTTATTTTGGAGGTACTCCAGTGCTTCCATAATCATGCTATTATAACTGATAAGCCGGCGGCTATTCGAATAAATCATCTACGGCTTTACACAAAATATGCCCAATTAATATGTGCATTTCTTGTACGCGTGCGGTGACTTGTGCCGGCACAACCATATTTATATCGCATCTATCATTCATTTGGCCACCTCCCCTGCCAGTGAGGCCAATTGTTTTGCAACCGGCTTTCTTAGCCACGTCCAGGGCATTTAAAATGGACGGGCTGTTGCCGCTCGTAGATATGCCGATAAAAAGGTCGCCCGGCTGTGCAAATGCTTCCAACTGTCGCGAGAATACAAACTCATATCCATAGTCGTTGGCTATTGCTGTCAGGGCGGAAGTATCGGTTGATAGTGCCAAACCAGGCAATGGTTTTCTTTCCTTTACAAATCTGCCAGTCATCTCCGCAGCAATATGTTGCGCATCTGCAGCACTGCCGCCGTTACCAGCTAAGTATATTTTGTTACCATTGGTAATAACTTCCTGTATAAGCTGGCAGCTTTGTTCAATTGGTGAAATTGAATGTTCTATTAAGTCCCTTATCGTAGTAAGGTGGTCTTTAAGTTCTTGTAATACCATAGTATGTTAATTTACTTGCTGTAGGTTTTGCATTTCTTTCTCAATTTCAACAATTATTTCATCAACCGTTACTGTGGCACTTCCAATCTGACGTATCACAATAGCAGCAGCGTGGTTGGCAATTTCGCAAGCGTCTAACACGTCTAAACCTAAGGCAATAAAATAGGACAAGGTTGCCAAAACCGTATCGCCCGCGCCGGTAACGTCATAAACTTCTGTGGCTTTAACCGGCAACACAGTAGACTCATAACTATCAAAAATCATTATACCATCCTCAGATAGGGTTACGATAAGGTACGCCACATCAGTTTGCTCTATAATAATGCTGGCAGCAACCTGTAAGGCTCCTTTCGAATCTACATTTTCCATTTTAGCAGCAACTGCCAATTCGCTCTTATTGGGTTTGATAATGAAAGCGCCACTGTATTTGGCGTAATTATTCCCCTTGGGATCAACAATCACCTTTTTATTAAAGCGCTTTGCAACGGTAATTATCCTTCGCGTTAAACCGGGTGAAAGAAAACCTTTATTATAGTCGGATAGTACAACTAAATCGGCGTTTTCAATTTGTAAGGATAGTCCATCCATCAAATCATTTTCCGCGTCGGCACTAAGATGATCCGTACACTCTTTATCAAGGCGGGCAAGCTGATGACCATCAACCAGTATCCTTGTTTTAATAGTAGTTACACGGTCTTTATCTGTTACTATTGAATTTGTATTAACACCTTCGTTATTTAGTATTTCCAGTACTTGCGCGCCAGCTATGTCATTACCAATTCCACCACTTGCCGCAACTTCTGCGCCAAGCGATACTAAATTCTGAACCACGTTGCCGGCACCACCTAAAGTAAAAACTTCAGATTTTAAGTTTACAACGGGCACGGGAGCCTCTGGTGATAGGCGATTAGCTTTGCCGTGTAAATAATGATCTATCATCAAGTCGCCAATTACTAATATTGCCGGCCGCTTGGTGTTAAGGCGGGCACTTTTAATTTCATCTATTAACATTATTATTTAGAATTAATGGTTAAAAATCAGCCAGTTTTTTTATACTAATAAGCATTCTCATCCCCTTTTATCACCTGGAACACGGTCATAAAAACAATTTTCAAGTCAAGCAACATCGACCAATTTTCCAGATACCAAATGTCATGCTCAACGCGCTTTTGCATCAATATCGGATCTTTGGTTTCTCCCCTGTAACCGCTCACCTGTGCCCAACCGGTGATACCCGATTTTAAAAAATGCCTAACCATATATTGGTTTATAATTTGGCCGTATTCGTTTGTATGTGTCAGGATATGCGGCCTTGGCCCAACTACACTCATCTCGCCTAAAAACACGTTGAAGAATTGCGGCAGTTCGTCAAGGCTTGTCTTACGTAAAAACTTGCCAATTTTTGTGATGCGATCATCACGCTTTGTGGCCTGCCTTTCGCCGGCGTTTAACTGCATACTTCTGAACTTAAGGCAAACAAAATCTTTATTGTCTTTGCCGCTGCGTAGTTGTTTAAATAAAATCGGCCCGGGGCTTTGCAGTTTTATCAATAAGCCGATGATTGGATACAGCCAACTTAGTAGAAACACGATGACCAGTGAGCTAAAAATGACATCGAACAGCCTTTTTTTCACTCTGTTGCCAACATCTTCGAGCGGTTCATTACGATGGCTTAACACAGCAAACTCTCCCATATAGCTCACTTTTAAATGATTCACCAGAGATGCAGACATATCGGGTATCAACTTTAAGCGAAGGCATTCTTTTTCGGCCTCGCGCTGAAGCAGATCATATTCATAAATTCTATCAGGCGAAAGCGTTAAATAAATTTCTTTGATACCGCTGGCAGAGGCTGATCTTATCTGGCTGATTATGGACGGAAGCACATGGCCGTTATTATCCAGGTAAGACGTGTTATCCTGATCCAAAAAACCTTCGAAAGCAAAGTGACTATCTTGTTCCTTAAAAAAATTTGCGAGCTTTAACGCAACAGCGTTATTACCTATAACTGCTACCGAACGTGTAATTTTAAAATGCTTTTTAAAAAGTGTTTCAAATAAAAAATAGAGATAACTGTTCACCATCATAAAAAGCAGCATAATGGTATAAAACATAAATGTAGAACTCAATGCAGAATCTGCTCCTTTTGAGATAAGAATATATGGCGAAAACAGGATTGCAAAAAGGACTAAGCTTTTTAAAGTCAGCGTAAAACTATCTTGACGGCTATGTAAAAACTTACGGTTATATAAGCCAAAGTAAATTGCTGTAAATATCCAGAGGTAATTAGCAACTATTAACTGACTTGTGAAATTGTTTATTCCAAAGCTGTTGTGGCTAAATGCTGTGATAAATGAGAAGTTGGTTATGAGAATATCTATAACAGACATTGCCAAATAGACCATATAAAGGTAGCGTGTTTTCATAGGTTGGCGAGATTAAATAATTTCGAGTATGTTATACAATTGACTTGTTTTTAAATCAACTTTTTAATAAAGTGCTCAAAACTTTATTAAATGCATTTTTATTGATACCGTAATCATGTGCAATTATACATCCATTTTATTCATAAAAAGGCCCAACACATACTGTTGGACCTTAATTGAGAAAATGTGTGAACCTTTTTCGTGCGCCTAAAGAGCGCTTTCGGTTTTTAGCTCGCCAATAGCTTTACGGCCTACACTGTTGTAATAAAAGCCATGATCAACCATTTGCTCCAACCCGAACAAATTTCTGCCGTCAAAGATCACTTTGCTTTTCAGCAACATACCAACCTTTTCAAAATCCGGGTTTCTAAATACACTCCATTCAGTTAATATCAGTAATGCGTCCGCGCCGTTCAAGGCCTCATACTGGTTATCGGCAAACGCTACTTTATCGCCAAGTGAAGCTTTTACATTGGCCATTGCTTCAGGGTCGTAAGCCACCACTTTAGCTCCTTGCTGCAGTAAAGCGTCTATGATTTCCAAGGCGGGCGCTTCGCGTATATCATCAGTTTCGGGCTTGAAAGCCAGTCCCCATAAAGCGAAGGTTTTACCGCTTAAATCCCCCTTGTAATACTTGTTTAGCTTATCAACAAGTACAGTTTTTTGGATAGCATTAACTTCCATTACAGCGTTTAATATCTTAAAGTCGTAAATGTTCTCCTCTGCCGATTTAGCCAATGCCTGTACATCTTTAGGGAAGCAACTGCCGCCGTAACCAATACCGGAGAATAAAAACCTCTTACCTATGCGTTCATCCGCCCCAATGCCAAGCCTTACCATATCTACATTTGCACCTACTCTCTCGCAAAGATTTGCTACCTCGTTCATGAAAGAAATTTTTGTGGCAAGGAATGAGTTTGCGGCGTACTTGGTTAACTCTGATGAACGTTCATCCATAAAAATAATAGGGTTACCCTGGCGTACGTATGGTGTATAAAGTTCGGTCAGTATTTTTTTTGCGCGATCGTCTGTTGTTCCTATTACAATACGGTCGGGCTTCATAAAATCTTCTATGGCCACACCCTCGCGCAAAAATTCCGGGTTAGATACAACCGCAACCTCCATGTCTGAGTATTGTTCAAAAATAGCTTTAACCTTGTCTGCTGTGCCTACCGGCACTGTTGATTTAGTAACGATTACCTTGTATGAAGAAATAATTAGAGCGATATCCCGAGAAGCTCCAAGCACATAACTAAGGTCTGCGGATCCGTCTCCTCCCGGAGGAGTTGGCAACGCCAAAAATATAACTACTGCATCTTCAATAGCTTCCGCCAAATTAGATGTAAAATTCAACCTTTGTTCCGCAATATTGCGGTGTAGCAAGGTTTGTAGACCGGGCTCATATATGGGAGATTCGCCTTTTCTTAGCATCTCTACCTTTTGTTGATTTATATCAACACAGGTAACTCTGTTTCCGGTTTCTGCCAAACATGTTCCTGTAACCAGGCCAACGTAGCCTGTGCCTATAACTGCAATTTTCATAGTATTTATATTAGATGTAAATTTTTTGTGTGTTATTATTCCCGCTGCGCTGTTTTGCCAAGGCTTACCATAAATTTTTCGCGTGCGGTAACAACGGAAAGGTAATACCGGATGTAGAAAACCAGCAGTTTTTGCGTTACATGCATTTGTTTACCTTTTGATAATATTAATGGAATGCTTTTAATAGGCGGCCTAAGATCATAAAGGAACTTTACCGCCGATTGAAAAAAATTTCCGGAAGCGTTACTAAAGTTTGCCTGACCGCCACCTACCCGCTTGGCTTTTTTAACAAGTTCTGCCAGGTGATGCCTTGCAGGGTGGCTCACAATAACTTTATCGGAGTATTGAATTTGATAATTGGCGTTGCGTGCTCTTACCGCCCATTCGTAATCGCCACCGGAAAGAAGATCCTCTCTAAACAAACCCACTTCATCAAATACGTATCTGAACGAAAACATATTTGCTGTTACGCCAGTGCCATCCTGCTCAACATATATATCCTGATTAAAAGCGTAAACTGTCTCGTAAAGCTCTGCATTGGATAACCTATCAGATTTATAGTATAAGCGTATTTTACCCGCAATTCGAGCAAAATTATTATCCTCCTCAAAAGCAGTTACAGCATTGCTTATCCAATCCTCATCGGGAATGCAATCCGAATCTGTAAAGCCGATTATTTCGCCTTTTGAAAGCTTAATACCTGCGTTGCGTGCAACATAGGAACCGGGCTGTCCCTCCACAACTATTTTACAATTCTTAGGGATAAAATAGTTTTCGGGTACCTTATCGGCGGTGTAGTTATTCACGACAATAATTTCAAAGAAATTGGCATCGTAGGTTTGGTTGGATAAAGACTGAAGGCACAAAGATAGCCTGGCCCAATCCTTATAAGTTGGAATAATGATCGAAACAAATTTCGGGGTCATATAAATTAATTAAATGTAGATGTAGTGATGAGAAGCTTATTTCAGCTGCTTTAAATACAACTTTGTTTTAAACTTCATCTTTTTAAGCAACCCTACCTGCGGGTTATATTGTTGTAGCAAGCTGTTTGCATACTCAGGAAAACTTGCGTAATTGTTTGTAATTTCTGTATATATATAGTTATCAATTGCCGAATGCAGTTCGGGCGTTAATAAAGTACGGTACCGTAGTTCGTTTTTTATGCGCAAGCGTAACTGGATACGATTGTTTAATATCTTCTTTAGCTTCTCCTTATCCGTCGTTTTTGATACCGAATTATTTGAAAAATGGACGATGGTATTCATACTCTTATCTACCGATACGATGGCCTTACTTTTTAACAGCCTAAATAAAAGGTCATACTCTTGTGACGAACTAAGATCTTCGTCCCAACCGTTTACCCGCAACAGCGAACTTGTACGCCACAAATTTGAACTTGTGATACCCAAGTTGGAAGTAATGAGGCCTTTCCAGATGTTATTGTCCGTGCGCCTGATAACCTCCTTATCTTCGCTATGATACTTAAGCGTACATTCACCTGCTATTACGTCGGCGTTTGTTTCGGCCGCAACTTTTAACTGCTTGTATAGTTTGTCGGGAAGCAACTCGTCGTCGGCATCTAAAAACTGTATCCAAGTACCTTTTGCATGCCGTAATCCCAGATTCCGCGCGGCAGGTGCGCCTTTTTTTGTTTCTTTAAAAACCTGTATCAGCTCTGGAAACCGACATTGCTGGTCAATCAACGCGTGAAAGGTATTATCAGTCGAATTATTCTCAACAAGAATTATTTCAACGTCTTTAAACGACTGCGCAATAACACTGTTCACGGCTCGTTCGATAAAGCTTTCGCAGTTATGACAGGGAATAATTACCGATACCATGCTCTTATGTTTTATTAAGCTTTTATGAAACCTTTATAAATGGACATTAACTCTTCTTTCATGAGTAACCATATTATTCCTCCGTAACAAATACATGTGACAGCGCCTATAATAAGGTAGTTTACCCCGATCCATTTGAAGAAATAAGTTACAATGGCAGTAATAATTGCCGCAATAACGGGAGCCCTTATGGCTATTAGAAACTCAACAAAAGTGATTTTTATGGGAATCAGATAATTGAAGGTATATTGCGCAAAAAGCACCACCACTACTTTATTTAGCAAGATTGCCCAGGCTGCACCGGTAATACCATAATAATAAATACCTACTGCAAGCGACGGTAAAAATATTAATGCTTTTAAAACTTGTTGTTTCATTTCCAGCCCCGGTTTGCCAAGGCCACGCAACAGCGCGGTGTTACCACTAACTAATATGTGTAACATAACCCCTAATGACAGTATCTGCAAAGGGGTAACTGTTTCGCCCCATTTGGCACCAAAAATTTTCACTACAAACTGCTCTCCCGATACGATAAAGTATACCATTATAGGAAATATGCATAAGCAGTTAAATAGAATTACTTTGAGATAATAACGCTTTAAGGATTCCGGATCACCTTGTTTTTTGCCGTAGATAGGATACATAACATTGTTTATTACGGCCATTAAGCGGCTTCTAAACGTATCTGTCAAAACAAATGCGAGCGTGTATATCCCTAATGATGATGCGCCCAGCAGCTTTCCAATTAACAGATAATCGATGTTGTTATAAAGATAGTTAAGTATATTAGATCCTGTGGTGTATACGCCAAAGCCAAACACATCTTTAAATGCCTGTTTTTCCATGATGAGAGATGGTTTCCACCTGGTTGCGTTAAAGAACAGCGGCATAGCAATTAATACAGTTGCCACCGAATTGAATACCAGCGACCAAACCCCGGCCCCCATCAATGCCATAACCAGGGATATGGTGCCTGCCAGTATAATTGAGGTGTTATCTATGAAAGCAAGTTTCTTAAAGTTCATTTGCTTGGTTAGCTGCGCCTTATGCACCAGATTAACCGGGCTGAACAAAATACCTATGCTTAAAACAGGGATAATTTGCCTTAGCATAGGTTCGTGGTAAAATATTGCTGCCAGCCTTGCAACGCCCAAACTCATAACAAGGTATAGGAAAACCGACCAGATAACCCCTACCCAAAATGCAGTATGAAAATGTTCGTTCCGTAGATCCTCGGCTTTTCTTTGAACTAAAGCGGCGCCAACACCTAAATCGTTTAATACCTGTACAAAACCCGTAAAAACAACCGCCATACCTACAAGCCCAAATTGGCTGGGAAACAACAACTTAGCGAGGATAAGCTTAAGCCCAAATGCAAACGCCTGGTTGATGATCATCTGGATAAAATTCCAAATGATGCCACTGGCTACTAATTTTTTATCGGTTTGTATAATGGGCTTTTTTAGAATGGTCTCCATTTATATGAATATATTTTATGCTTCGCTTACTAAGTATGGTTTAAGCAACCGGTGCTTCGGCCTCGTTTTGTTGCGGAACCGCACAGGAAGTGATAAAATTATATAGGGCCTGATGTTTATCGATGTATTTATCGACAGAAAATTTGCCCGCCTCGTTCACACAATTTAGTTTCTTCTCGGCAAGCTCATCCTTGTTTTTAATAATATAGGTTACTTGCGCTAACAGATGCCCCGACTGCGGCGAAAATATCCAGGAACTATCGGCGCTATAAAGCTCTTTTAAGCCGCCTCGGTCAGATTGAAGCACGGGAACCATGTAGGAGAGTGACTCGATCACAATCCGTCCAAAAGGCTCGTGCCATAATGCAGGTACTATTAAAACATCTATGTTGCTGTAGAAGTCGGCTGGTTTAACAACACCCATAAACTCATGTTCTATCCCTATTAATTTAGCTTGAAGTTTGGCAATAAAACCTGCTTCACCTTTTCCGGCAAGCACCAGTTTAACGTTATTCTTTAGTTTAGCAGGTAGTAAAGCCAGCTCATCTATCATGTATTCAACACCTTTGTCCTTGTCGATCCGACCGATGTACCCAAATGTAATTTTGGGCGAAGAGGCACTTATTTTTAAAGAAGCTTCGCTGGTGTCAACCGCGTTGTAGATAACGCTACTGTTGCTGCATACCTCTTTGCTAAAAGCGCTATACCTGTTTAAAATAAAATTGCTGATACCAATAAAATAATCGGGGTATTTAAAAAAGCGTTTTTTAACTGAATTGGTAATCTCGCAAGGCGCGCAGAGCGACTCGCAGTTACCGTTATTATACATATTGCATTTATGGCAAAGCATATAATAATCGCGCATCGAATGCACTAAAGGAATATCAAGAGATTTAACGGTACGCCACAAATAAGGCGAAAAACCCTGGATACTATTTGTGTGTACAATATCTGGCGATATGCGTTTCAGTATCGCTTTTATTTTATTGTGATACGAAAAGTTAAAGGAATCAAACAAGTGCCAAGCAACCTTGCCTAGTTGTGAGTGCTCTTTGTTGTCGTAGCTATTGAATATATTTTGTTGTTTTATACTAATTACTATTACGCCATTTACCCTGTAAACTTTATCCTGCAAACCCGTAGTGAGTACGTAAACAGTGTTACCAGATGCGCGCATTCCTTCTGCAAGTAGCTTTACCGAAATTTCGGCGCCCCCAACAAAGGACGGGAAATAATACGTATTTGTTATAAGAACTCTCATGCAACTATAGCTTTCGGCTCAAAATCCTCAACCAATTCAACAGGTGCACCATTTGACAAGGCATATTTCCTTAGCACGAACTGCCTGATCTTCGACACAAACGCCCCTTCGTCAAAGGATTCGGCATGGCTGCGAATAAATTCGTCATCAAACTCCAGAGTTTCAAACTTCTTAACTGCAGCTGTTAACGATTCTTGGGTTTGTTCTTCAAAAAACACCGCTGTAGAACGTAACGAGTCGCCTTCATAAGGTATCATGGTCTCTAAGACCCCCCCTTTCCCGTATGCAATTACCGGGCGGCCTGAAGCATTAGCTTCCAAAGGCGTTATGCCGTAATCTTCCAACTGGGGGAATATAAATGCTTTGCAGTTTGCATAAACACCGGCGAGTTCTTCGCTATTTAAGCCGCTTAAATAAGTAATGTTCGGGCCCGATTTTTTCTTTATTTCGGCCTCCATAGTCCCTTTACCAACAACAACTAATTTTCTGTCGGGCATAGCTATAAAGGTGTCGACAACCATATCCACCTTTTTATAAGGCTCAAAACGCGATACCACTAAATAGTATTCACCAACTTTGCCCGATAGGTAAAAGTTGTCGCACTTTACTGATGGGTTGATAATGGCAACTTCGTTTTTAGGTTGATAAGCCGCTGTTATTCTTGGCAGCACTTCTTTGGAATTGGTAATAAACCAGTTAGTTTTCTCGGCAAAGCCTTTGTCAACACCCTTTAAAAAATTTAACACTTTGGTGTAAATGAACTTCTTTACAAAGCCGGCATTAAATACTTTTTCATATGATTCGGTGCTCCAAACCAAACGGAAAGGGTTATGGCAATAGGTTATAATAAGCGTATTGGGGCTTGTTTTAATATATTTAGCGCAATGAGTAGTAGATTGCAGCACAATATCGTAACCGCTTACATCTAATTGCTGCATAGCTAAAATCCCCAAAGGGAAATAAAATCTCTTACAATTTTTTTCGCTGCGGATGATTTTGCCAAACCAGCTTGTTTTCACATCGCAATCCTTAAACTCGGGATAGGTATTTTGCGAATCATAACTTAATGTATAAAGTGGCGCTTCCGGAAAAGCATTATGAAAGCTAAGGGCCACCTGTTCTGCACCTCCTTTACACACAAGGTTGTCGTGTACAATTGCTATTTTCATGGTTTTATATTGGTTTTTTAGGTAGATAGTGATTTAAAAGCGGCTAAACGCCGTCATACGCGAAAGCTTAGGAATCATAACTTATATAAAGGCTATTCCTGCAATTCGAAAAAAAAAATCAGCGGATTTACAGTTTAATGCCTCGAATTCTGAATAATTTGCCTGAAACCCTGGTAGGCATCTTTAGTAACGTACTTACCGGAATCATCTTTAAATACTAATCCGTAATTAGCTTCGTTCGGGTCTTTATTTTTCATTGCCGGCTGGTCGTAGAGTTCGTAAATAAATACCCCGGTAACCCCTCTGGAAATCAGATCCGGGATACTCTCCGTAAAATACTGGCTTTGCTTGGCGAAACTTGCTTTACCTGTGCCTTTTGAGTAATTAAATTCGGTTACCCATATAGGTTTATTAAATCTGTTTTTAAATTCGGTCAGCACATCGTCACCATGCGGCTTTGCGGAACCAATTGGCCCCATATTAGAGTACCAGTGACAACCTATAATGTCGTAATTAACATTGTTGTCCTTCAGTAATTGCAGATAATAATAATGCATATAGCTAACGGAAAGGGTTACTTTTATGCTTGAGTTTTGCGATTTTAGACCATCTATAAACCCTTTAATAGCAGCAATTATTTTTTGCGATTTTTCGATATTGTAGTCGCCTTTTTTTGTTCCGCCCGGGTCGCCAGGTAGCATCATTTTGTTGTCAGCCTCGTTATTAACTTCCACTACCGACAGGTACTTTCCGTAACGCGCCGCAAAGTTTTGCCCTTGCGTGTAGCTTTTTTGGAAAACCGTTTCGTTGTTCAGTCCTTTTAACCCGCTTTGCATCAGTACCGGGAGTGCTGCTATGCCATTTACTTTCAATTTAGTAAGCAATTGATTAAATAGCTGCTCTTTTTTGGAGTAACCGTTGCTATCCAGCAATACATCAAAACGGTAGCTATTTAGCTTCAAATCGTTTATTTGGCTTACCTGATCATCTATATTATTATAGTAAGCCAGTTGTGTGAGCGGGTGTCCATTTATGCCCCATACAAACTGCCTAGTCGGTATTTGGGCGCTGCATTTGCAATATAAACACACCACTATAAAAGCGGCACCGGCAGTTAGTAACTTACGCATTGCTTAATATTTTATGAGACGGCGGAGTATAGGTGTAAACAGGCTCGTCGTAAGTCACAGGTTCCTTTTTATTTTGAAGCACATAACCTAAGGCTATGTATATCCATAAAGAAGGGTAGGCAAACTCAGGCACTGTAGCCATCATAATTAAATAAACTAAAAACAAACCTGCCTTGTAGCAAATAGATAATAGTTTGCCCTGGATATTTAGCCATAAGTTTTTGAGCACAAACGCTGTAAATACCACAATACCTATAAGGCCGTTATTCACTATAATGGTAGAGAAAAAATCTGTGGAGCGCACGTATCCAAACCCTATTCCAAATGCCTGGCTTAAGGCATTCAGGCTTGCCCAGTAAGCCACGTGATTTGTGAAACCGTTACTCCTGTCCCTGGCGGATGCGCTACCTTCCAACTTACCGGCAAATACGAAGTTATATATACTATCCAACAGGTGACTAAACACGTCCATTTGCAGCACGAAACATACCACAATAACGCCGATGCCGAGATAATAGAATAATTGGAACTGCCTGCGATAGATAATCCAAAAACCTCCGAACAATATCATACATGCATAGGCTGTAGTAGAAAAGGTTAAAATAAGGCAGCCCAGTAGTAAAAATTTATCAAAAGTCCTATTCAACCCGAAGCTTAATACCCAAAACGGGAACACCGTAAAAACAAACATTGACGGTTCGCCTGTATAACTTTTAAAGCGCATCATGCTGATACCGCCAAGGCTAACCGTTTGGAACAGCGATGCAGATTTTTCGCCTTCGCCGAAGGTGCGGTTAACCATAAAGTCTCCATTTTGCCCGGTAAGCATATAAAAACAGAACTCATAAAAACCATACAGGCACAACAGACGCAATCCCCAGTAGATGTAATCGATGATCTTCTCTGTAGAGAAATATTTCACATATGCGTAAATTACAAAGCCAACCAGCAAAGGCAGCGTTTGGGTGAGGTGCGATTTGCGGTAAAACGTCTTGGTATAATCGGCATGGTTAATTAATATAAGCGGCTTTATCAGCTTCAAGTTAGTAACAAGGTTAATAAATTGCGAGCAGAAACTCAATATGGTTACCACGCATAGGAAATAAAACAAGTCGCGGTAAAACAGGTATTTATTTTCCTTTAACGTAGATAACGGTATAACGAAGAACATTAAGCCCGCCAATACCGTAATGATAGTGGTACCAGGGATAACCGGAACTACTAAAAAAGCCGTTATGGGAAAAAACAACATCAAAAAGTTAACATAACGGGTAAGAAAGTTACTCGTTACATTATCTGTTTGCTGCAGGGAGAAATTGTTAGCTATCATAATATTCTGATACTGCCGATCTTAATTTACCTTGTCTCCGTAGCCCATGCCATAGCCGTAGCCCGAGTAAGCCGAGCCCGAAAAATCAACGTCGTTAATAACGAGGTACAAATTCTCAACGTTATCCTTGGTTTTAATATCGTTTAATATCTCCATCTGGTTTTTGTTGGTATAATTATGCCTGCACACAAAAATTGTCATGTCCACATGTTTTTGAATTACTAACGCGTCGGAAACCAAACCTACAGGTGGGCTGTCAATCAATACGAAGTCGAATTTTGCGCGCAGGTCGGCAATCAATTCCGGCAATCTGTCGCTTAATAAAAGCTCACTCGCGTTTGCAACAACAGGTCCCGATGAGATTACAAAACAGTTTTCGTCAAACTTGCTCGGCCTTATAATTTTATTTAAACTCAAATCTTCCATAACATAATTGGTAAACCCGGCACGTGTTGTGTCCAAGCCCAAAAAGCCCGATAGACGTGGCTTACGCAAATCTAACTCCACAAGCACAACACTCTTACCGGACATAGCCAAAGTGCTGCCCAGGTTAGATGTTAGAAAGGTTTTCCCCTCCCCTTCTACGCTGGAGGTAATCATGATAACACTTGATTGGTCGTTATCCAGCAACCCACGCAATTTGGTACGCAGGGTTCTGAAACTCTCTGTAACCGGAGACCTGGAATTGATATCGACAAGATATTTTCCGGAAGCATTATTGTGTCCTATTTTGCCGATAACCAAAACATCAGTTTGTTTTTCTATGTCTGCTTCGGAATTAATTTTTCTTGCAAACAAGCTCTTGGAGTTTACGTACCCAAGTGGCACTATAAATCCGAGAAAAAACGACATCACATATATTATTGGTTTTATTGGTTTGGCAGGTGTTTTCGTACTTTTTGCATTATCAACAACTCGGGAATATGGCATATCAGCAGCTTTGGCCATTGCTGTTTCCTCACGTTTCTGCAACAGATAAACATATAATTGTTGTTTTAATTCTTGCTGCCTTGCAAAATCACCCAGTGCGCGTTGCTTACCTGGAACGGCTTTTATGTTATTATTAACTATACTGTTCTGAGCATTAGATCCCGCGCTTGTCAGCTCTATTTCCCTTGCATAGCTATCAATGCTTTGTAACAAGTTGCGGCGGGCCAGTTGTATTTGTTGATCGATGTTTTGAATAACCGGGTTGGATTCTGTATAAGACAGTTTACTTTTCTCCCGTTCGTTAATCAGGTTGTTGTATTGCGCAAGGCCTGTTGCAAACGACGTATTTTGTATACTTAATGAACTTGGTATCACCTCCTTGTTACCCGGATCACTCAGCCGGTTCTTTAGGCTATTGATAATAGATAGCTGAACTTGCTGCTGCTGATACCTATCTGCGTAAATACTTGCATTGCCCACCAATACTTTAGATTGCTCGTCTATATCAGTAATATTATTGCTACTTCTAAACGCTTGGTAACTTTTTTCGATCCCACTTAATTCTTCTGCAACCACTGCAATGCGGTTATTTACAAAATTGATTGTACTATCTATATTGCGTTTACGGTTGGCCAGGTTGTCAGCAAGATACTGGTTCATTAAATTTTGCAATATAGCCTCCCCCTTTTTGGAATTGGGGTAATATAAGGTAAACTCCACCGTGGTAGTGGCTTTATCGGTAAATTCGGCATCATAGTTATTCAATAAACCTGTAACCGCATCGTCTTCCGACATAATATTCACCGAAAATTCCTGCTTAACTGGCAATACGCCTGGCCTTTTTGAAATTTGGATATTATACTGCGGAAGGCTGACTGTTTTACCGAAGGGTACTTTCACATCAATATCCTCATCGCTGTTGGTAATGTTAAAGGTATTTTCATCCACAACATTTATTACGTATTTGCGCAACTGCAATGAGTCGACTTTGCTTTTAGTGACGTTTACAATAAAAGGTGTTTCTTCGTATGCCTCTTTGGCCAGCAACCCACTCTTGAAAAAATATTGAATGTTCAGGTGCATATTTTGCACCACTTCTTTCATCAAATTTCTCGAACGCAATACATCCCCCTCATTTTTTATATTATCGGTTATATTTAATGCTGATGATGCACCGCCATTAGCGAATTGAGATGAAGCATCGGGCGTTGTTGGGTGTTGTTGAAGCAATATTGTACTTGTAACCAGGTACTGCTTCGTCGCAAAGGTTACGTACGCATAAGCCAGGCCCAAAAACACCACGAAGCTGATTGCGAACAAATGCCAATGCGATTTGATCTGTAAAAGAAAATTACTGATAGTGTTGCCGTTTTCTTTTACCAGGCTAGTTTCCATAAAGATATGTTTATTTGATTTTTTGATAGATAGTTATTTGCACCGTTATAAATATCTTATACCTAATACAATGGCAGTAAATATGGTTGCGCCGGCTGTAATGTATTTGATAAGGTTATTATCATTATTTAACACCTTGGTTTTGTTCGGCTCTACGTAGATTACGTCATTCTGCTTTAGGTAGAAATATGGTGAGTTGAGGGTGGCTTTCTTTGTTAGGTCCAGCTTCACGGTAACGTTTTTGCCGGCAGCGTCTTTTCTTATCAGTAATACATTCTCCCGCTGGCCGTAAACGGTGAGGTCACCGGCAAAACCAATTGCATCTAATAAGCTTACTTGCTCATTGGGAACAACATAAGATGCCGGGCGGTTAACTTCTCCTATAACAGTGATCTTAAAGTTAAGGAACCTAACATCTACCACAGGATTTTTAAAAGATTTAACAGCCTCGGCGGTAATAATCTCGCGGGCTTTTAATGTGGTAAGGCCGCCTAATTTTATTTTGCCTAAAATTGGTACATCTACAAACCCCATCTTATCAACCAGGTAGCCTGATACCGGCGTGATCATGCCAGATTGTGGTGTGCCAGCGTTTGAAAAGCCGCCGTTTCGGCTGTTTATGCTATTAGTAGCCGTTGGGTCTACGGTGTTGATGTTGATAGCCAATATATCGTCTGGCTGTATAAACGTTTCACTATAAGGCGCAATATCAACTTCTTTAGCCTGTGACGATACGGGCAGGTCCTGGAAGTATTTTAGGCGCTTGGTATTGACACAAGAACTAAACACGCATAAGGAAAAAAGAGCAGCAAATAAAACACCTTTCGGCAAAGAAATATTTTTCATGGTGTGAATGTGAGTATTATGTTTTTGAGATGGATGTTTAATTTATAGCCATTGTACAGCTTCGCCACTCCGCTTACATGAGCGGCTTTGTCAAATAGAATGATTTCAATTATTGCCTGTTATTAATTTTAATCTAATAAGTATCGCTTTAATTATGATCAAATATTGCAATAAAAAGCACTAATAATTAGCATTTTGAACTGTTGGTACGTTAATGTAAAATAATGGGAAATATGTGCTACCATGTGTGCACACCTGTTTACTGAACGAGCAATTTTGAGTACATAGCACCTGAATTTGAGCGAACATTTACCATGTATACGCCCCTGCTCAATACCCGGTTAAATGATATTTGCAGCCATGCTGTGCCGTAGGCATCGGTAATATACTTTTTGGTAAGGATAGTTTTACCAAACGTATCAGTAACTGTAACTACGCCTTGCTCATTTTTATTAAAATCTGCCATGCTTAAGTAAAACTGGTTGCCCGTATTTGGGTTGGGGTAAACCACCAATTTTTTAGTTGTAGCTGCCGAATCGGGTTTATCTAACAATGAGTTATTTTTA
Organism: uncultured Mucilaginibacter sp.; assembly: GCF_946481715.1. Next base: position 32,480 of record NZ_CAMLOV010000007.1, read on the forward strand.
TTGGCAACCATTACAGTTGGCGGGGGTGTATTGGTCACCTGGTAAAGTTCCAACGCTGCCAGAGCAACCCTGTTAGCTGTAGGATTAAATTTCACGGTTAACACACCATCGCTTACGGTAGCAACAAAATCTTTTACTATTGCTCTTCGGTATCCGGCTTCTGTAAATATGTCAAAATTGGTTAATACCTGCTGATTTTCGATATTGACTCCGAATACTCTTAGCCCAGCGTCGGTCCAGTAATTTTCAACAAAGTGCATTCTTATCAGATAATCACCGTTGGTCAAGGGGACTTCATACCTTGTTTCCGCAAGGTCGGTCGCAGCAGATAAATAAGTTTGGTATAACGAGTCGATATCTGTGCTGGCTATCGGGCTGGAGGCTACCTGCATATCTAACTTAATAGAGCCTTTGCGGTAGTTCTTATCGCTTTCCCAAGCTACATTCCCTATCGTAACATTGGCATCGGAGCCACCTTTTATTCGTTTCACTGCATTAACAATGGACGTTGCTGTATTACCTATACCGTAAAGCGGTATGCGCAATGGCGCTAAAGCGCTATTATAATTCACCACAAGTAGTGCATTCTTAATACCTACTGTAGATGGGGAAAACTTTACATTGATAGTCTTTGTGCCTTGCACTCCAACTGTTGTTGTAGCGAGAGTTGGCGTTGAAAACTCGTTAGCATTGGGGCCAGTTATTTTTACGCTTTTGATCTGGATAGACGGGTCACTTGTGCTATCGGCGTAAGATATACCATTGTTTTTCAAAGTAACCGCGATGGTTTTGTTGCTGCCCGTTATTGTTGGGTCAAAAGTGAATGCTGTATTTGGCAGCGATATCAGTTCAGAATAGTTGACCGTTCCGGAATCGGGCCTCATGTTTTCAATATAATAGATGTTATCCTGGTAATCGTAATTAGTATATGATGTGCCCAGGTAATCTCCATTTAAAAAATAAGCGTTAGGAATGATGTTACCTGCTGCATCCAGAGCTTTAAGCACCCTGATGCCTATTAATCCGTTAACGTTTTGGGTACGGTCTGTAGAAGACGTGCCAACACGGAAACCAAATTCGGTTGTTGGGCTGAAGGTCCCCCGTGCAAGGTTTGTAGTTGAACCTATGAGCCTCGGCATTATCGATTGCCCGTCCAATGGATTATGTGTAAATATATTGAGGTTGGAGGCAGAGCCTTTGTTAAAGTATTTAATCGACTCTGTTGCAGAACAGCAGCCGTGATATGCAGCCAGCTGCGTAATGGTTACAGGTTTTGAAGCATCCGCCCTCACAAAATAATCAGCGTTAATTTCGCTGGAACCGCTAACTCTCGTTGTGCCGTCTACGTTGCCGTCATTTTGAGCGTAACCTACTATCGTACCAAAGCCAAATGCATTAATTAATTGTTGGGCGTAAGGTTCGTTGGTGCTTTCACCCTCTTTTTGCCAAATGCCGCATAGCACCACCTTTTTAACCGGTGCGATACTATCTGTGCTACTTATCGTTAGTGTGTCGTTAAGGACTTTTAACCTTGTTCCGGCATCTTTAGCAACAAATTGAATAGTAACGTCCATGAAATTGCCTGACGTTATCGAAAAAGGCACTGTTGCCAGAGTATCGGTATTTACCGACACAATTTTCCAAGCAGTCGGGTTTGATAGCTTAAGGTTACTTACCTTTAGTTTACCTGTACCCTTGTTATTTATACGTAGTTTAACCCTATCGTGGTTAGCATTATATGGCGTGGTATCGGGGCTGGTACGCCTCCACGGTGTTTGTATTAATGAAAATACCAGGCGTTCGTTTGACGGGAAGGCATCCAGGTTTTTTAACGACATATAGGCACCCGAACTTGATTGAGCAATTACGCTAAAACTATAAGTATTGGTAGCTGTATTGCCGTTACCATCAGTAGCTTTAACAGCTAATTGATAGCTGCCGGCCGTGCCTAATATAAACGGTGCTTTGTAATCAATAAAACTACCGGAGTTGATGGCGTATTGTAAGGATGCTAATCCCGATCCACCTGGATCTGTGCTCGATAGAAACACTTGCACCTCGTCGTCATATGCCCCTGGTGATCTTAAAATACCTACGAGCCTTGCGGTAGCAGTTGGAGCTGTATTGTCTGTTACCGGCGTTACCGGCGCAAACGTAATGTAGTTCATTTTCGAATTGACGCCACCAGTGGCATCAACTGTTAACTTACCATCGGTTACCTGCACAACTGCTGTGGCTGTTCTGAACTTATTAGCTGACGTTTGACTAAAATCTGCAATAGCAGGCAAGCTTTCAATATTTATCTGGTTGTTACTATCAAAATAGCTAAAATCACCGGCGCTAACCGTAACACGGTACACCCCGTTTGTTACGGCATACTCCCAGTTGCCGGGCACTTGCGGGCTGGTTGTTGCCTGCATTTGTACCAGGCTGAGTTGTTTAATATCGCCGGTACCCGTTCTCAGGCGCATATTAGCCTGCAGATCAACCGGCTGTTTTGTATTAGGGTTTATCCACCCGAATTTCCGCGTTGCATCATAAGGCAAGCCGGTATCAGCCATGTAGCCAGCGGGAGTTGTAGTAGCAGCTGTTTGAAAATTAATATTTACATTTTGAGTTGGCAGCACAACAGGCACGGCTATAGAAGTTACCCCGAAATCGTCAAAAGTGTAGGTAACTGCCGCGGTACCGTTACGATAAGAAGCATAAATTGCTGCGTAAGCATCTATATTTGTGACACCCATATCCGCAACACTTATAGAAGCAGTTGGATATGAAGCCCCTACATTTACAAATGTAGAGCTATCTGTAGAGTAAAAACCCTCTACGGTGTTATTTACAGAATCAATTACGATACGCAAACTCACTGTTTGGCTGCTTAAGCCGCTAATAACAGCAGTAACCCGCTGATCAGGATTACTGGTACCAGCGGCAGTTGAAGATACATCGTTTAATTCTTTTCTCAGTTCTACCTTATTGCCGGCAATGGTTAATTTGACAAACGTTTTATCATTTAAACCGAACCAAATTCCCGCCTGTTGCGATTGCGTGCCATTATAAGGAGTAACTATTTTAGCGTCGATTTGCAGTTTTTTAACAGGCGCAACCTTTATGCCCAATACATTGATCTGGTTATTATTAGTCAGATAGTCTATACCCTTATTGGCAACTAATTGTAAGCGCCCCCCGGTCAACGTAATTTTAGATGGCTCGTACCCAGGCACGGCATTGTATGTACGGGCACCATCAGCCGATAACCGGGTGCCCGAATACGTGTTTATCGTAGTAAATCCAGTTCCCTGGCCCGTTTTATCATTTATTGTGCCGACTGCTGCAGCATTAAAATTCAGGCTATATGGCAAAGAAACTTTTATGACATTACAATCAAGGGTGCTAACCGGGCTGCAAGTATCCACAATTATGTCTGCAATGTTACGTAACACCATGCTTTTTGCGCCGGGCACAGTTTTGCCAACTGCAATATTGCCAACTATAAACAGTAATAGCGTTAAAAAAACATTGGCGAAGCCAAATGAACCGGTTTTGTACTTTTTCCCTATCATATTAAATTATTTAAGCAATGGATGAGGCAGGCGGTTGCTTACCTGCGTTTTGACGGACGGGCTAAGCCCTTTTGTGACGCAAACGCTTTCGGCTGTGGCTGTGGCTGTTGCACAACTTTCAGAAGCGTTATTTGCGATGTGAGGTTTGGGTTTTCATTCCAATTAAACTCACTCACATATAAGTTACCGTTAATTACGTCTTCGGTAAGATCTAATGGGTTGGCAAAACCAACCATCCCAATCAAACCGTAGTTGCCTGAGCCACTCGCAGAACGTACGATGTCATATCCCCCATCATTCTGGGGTTTTAAGTTTCCAGTTTTGTTGATTACACCTGGTTCCAGCACCATAATGTCGCCGCCGCCGCTGAAACGGCATACCAGTAATTTACCTTTAAGTGCGCCGTTAAAGGCTCTGTTTTTATATTCAATCACGCCGTTTGGCGATTTGTTGTAACCAAAGTCAAACGCGGCCCCACGGTAATTTTTATCGGGCTTAACCGATGACTGATACATTGGGTTGTCTGCATACCCACGGTTTATCACATACTCGCCACGCAAAGGGTTTGGATGGCCATAATAGCCAACGCCCCGGTTTGGGTTTACCCTGAATAGCCAGTCGTGCTGCACCGGTACATTTTCTGTAGCCAAAACCGCACGGCCGCTATAATAAGTTCCATCCGGGCGCTTAGTTTTTTGGATTGCGGCAGGCGAGTTGCCCCCGCCACCCGATCCGTTAGCTGGGATATACAACTGCCCATTGGTATGCCAAACCATATCATACGCGTTGCGGATGCCCGATGCATAAATGGTTAAGGGCGAATTAAGCGCATATGGATTATACTTGCCGTCGCTAAGTTTTATATTAGAGGCCGGCGCATTGTTTATAAGGTTTTGATTATCGCTGGTCTTTACATCCAGCGGCAATTTCACCTTATTAAGTTTGTCGATATCCAGCCGAAGAATCGCTCCGGAAAGCAATGTTTCCTCGCGTTGCCAACCCTTATCATAATTTCCTGCCGAGCTATTGCTGCCCTGCGAAATGTAAAGGGCACCGTCCGGTCCAAAAGCCATACTGTTTACCATATGGTCTCTTGTAGACCGCGGCAGGTTAACAATTATCTGTTCCTCGTCTTGCAAGTTAACACCACTAAGCCTCGATATTTTACCATCGAATGCGGGGGCGGCGTTCATTTCGGCCGACGAATACGAAACCCAGGCGATTAAATTTTCGGAAGTAGAGTTTGGGTCAAAAGTTAACCCAATAGCTGTTGACTCCCCTCTCTTTTTAACCAATGTATTTATTGCCTGCATGCGGTTCAGCATGCCGCTTTGGTGGTCTACATTAAAACGCTCTATACCACCATTTATCTTTAGTGCATAAAACTTGCCATCGGGCCCAAATAGCAACGAGGTGTACTTCTTATTTTGAGTGCCCGGTACTGATATTTTGGTAAATTCCGCTTTAATAATATTGCTGGAATCTACCGGTGCCAATGCAGTTGAAAAGGTAGATTGAAATGGCACGAAGTGTGTGCCGTTATAGGTTTTTACGCCATCGGTGATTATAAACTTATAGTTGGTATACGGTTCCAGCGGTTGCGATGGCGTAAAACTGATAGCATCTCCTCCACCCGTGCCTTGCACATTACCCGGCACACTTACTTCTTTGCCGTTATCCAACCTTAAAAGTTTAACCGTTTTGTTGGTGATAGTTGCATTATTTGCACCTCCTTTAAAACCTTTTACCTCAGGGATGGAAAGGTTATTGGCAGCAATTGTTACATTGGTGGTAATAACCGACCCGTTTACCGGGTTGGCAGCCACTACGTACGGCCGTTTATCATCAACCACTCTTAATGATATGTCTATGCTTGTTGGCACGTAGCCTGCAGATGATACCTCTATGCGTGCTCTGTAGTCGCCTACCGGGAGGTTACGTGCCGCCGAATAATCGATGTAAACAGAATCATTGTCGTTTTCCAATACATTAAGTACCATCCATTCGTTAATGCGATTAGGGTATTTAGCTGTTATGCTGTAAACGAGCTTCTGCTGCGCCGAATTATTGATTTTTAAACCCGCCGTATGTTTAGTATAATCCTGTTTTTCGATTAGTAAGTTTTGCTGTGATGAGGACAGGTACAAATAAGGGTTTAGACTAATTGGCACAACACTTACATAGCATAATTTGGTATTGGTTCCTCCGTTGGCATCGACAGTGAGCAATCCGTCTGTTACTGTTACCGTAACAGTAGCTTCTCTAAATCTGCCCGGACTTCGCAACTTACCTATTGGCACAAAGTTAGAAATGGCTTTAACGCCTTCTATGTTGATGCAGTCTACCTGTTTCGCCTTCGTAACTGCACCATCCCCGGCAGCAACGGTAACTTTGTATACACCATTTAGTACTTTCAATTCCCAATACCCGCTGGCTTTTACGCCATCAAATGTCCCATACCTTAATGCGCTGATATCGTTGGCCTGCATATGCACAAAGGTTGACAGCAAAACATCTTCAGGTTCTATCCGTGCGCGGCCGTTGCCTTGTAAACTTATTGGTTCTCTACTTTCGGTGCTTTTCCACCCAAATGTTAACCCCAGTCCCTCGTAAGTACCTGGATGTTCCGAAAAAGGTTCTCCTGTATCTTTTAACCAGCCCGGAGGCGCCTGTGTATTGCTATCCTGAAAATTTATTCTGATGGGCTCTATCTGCGGTGTTGACGACAGATTGAAAATATCTATAGTTTGAATATTATCGTTATCGGTATTTTTTCCTTTAAATGCGTTACCATTAAAAAAAAGGAACGTAACTGTGACTATTATGAGAAGTGGAAAAAGCAGAAACTTTTTTAAAAAGTTAAAAGTAGATGTCATAACAAATTAGAAAGTGTCTGGTAACGCCCCTTACAAAGCTTCGCCGTCTCGCTTACAGCATACTGCATACAAGTAGTTGTTTATTTGATACAATTTTAACTTATTTCGAGCCATTTTGGGCGTTTGCAAAAGGGTTTGTACGGTTTATGTGTAACAGTGAGAAAGGGTGTATAGTTATGGGCAGAGAACCGCGTTACGTGTAAACAACATGCAAACAAAAAGACTAAAATGACCACGATTTAGGCGCAGCGTCAAAATTTCAGCATTTTTCAATTTCCCAACACTTCACATATTGATATACAAGGCACCAACCTCAGCAATATCATGTCTGTTTTACATTAATTTAGTTGGATAAAATGTGTGGCTATTTACAATTTGACAAACCAGCCTCACAGTTACAAATAAGTTGCGTATCCCTATGAATAACGTTAATAATAATAACTGGATAGTACTTTACACCCGCTCTCGATGGGAGAAGAAGGTAGATCAGCTATTAAAAGAACAAAACATAACATCGTATTGCCCACTGGTAAAAACGAGCAAACAATGGGCAGACCGTAGCAAAACGGTAGAGGTACCGCTCTTCAATTCCTACTTGTTTGTGCGTGCCAACTTTACAGACCTTGAGAAAATTACACAAACCTCTGGTGTGGTAACCTACGTTACATTTTGTGGCAAGCCTGCAATAGTGCGGGATACTGAAATTGAAAACATTAGGACCATCGTAAAAAACTACTCCGATATAGAAGCCATACCTTTAGCTAATCTACAAATAGGCCACGAGGCTACGATAATAAACGGGCCGCTTTATAATCAGCGCGGAGAAATACAAGAGGTAAACGGAAAATCTGTAGTACTGGTAATTAAAAGCATGAATTGTGCTTTAACAGTGAAGATAGATCCAAAAGGACTAATTCCTTGTTAATTAAATTTATTTAAAGGTGTTAATCGCCCATATATGGACAAACATTACGGCCAAATAGTTGAACTAACCATCAGGAAACAAGGTTTCAGCATTAGTGAGTTGGCGCGACTTGCTAATATCAACAGAAAATGTGTTTACAACTGGTTTAACCAGAAATATCTTAAACCGGAGATAATTCATCGGGTAGGCGTTTTTATTAAGCACGATTTTTCGGTAGAATTTCCGGAGCTATTTACTACAGAAGACTTTTTGCCAGTAGAAAAGCTTAAGATAGGCTTTAGCCAGCCTTTTAATGAGCCAGAAAGCGAAAAAGTTTGGAAGGATCGGTACATAGACCTTTTGGAAAAATACAATCAATTGCTATTAGAGCAATATGAAAGAAATATGTAACACGAAAAGTAAGCTATTTAAAACAAATAACTACCCCAATCATCCTTCTTTGACTTACTTAACGCACCGCACTTAAACTTTTAGACGCTGCTTTATTATATAAGAACTGGTAGCGTCGTAAGCATACAGAGCGTAATCCACTGCCTATTCGCATTGTTCAAATCCTAAAAAGCAAACCCCAAATCAACCAATTAAAGTCGTAGACTATATCCTTGCCTATCCTGTTGCATTCCCAGTTCGCAGCGGCTTATTGAAGTTAAGAAATGCTCAACGATTTTCATAAATGAGTACGCTACCAAAAAAAAGGGCGTATAAAAAAGCAGACTGAACGATCGTTCAATCTGCTAAGCAATTAAATTTAATTTACTATTAACTAACTTAAAATAAGATCATAACCGCCTTAAGGGATCAGTACTTTTGCTGTCCAGGTTTCACCAACCTTTTTAACAGCTGTATTTCGGAAAATTTGTTTTTCTTCGCGGCTGTAAACATTTATAACTACGCTTTGATCAACATCAATTGGAGTGACATTTACTACCAAGTCGTAGTTACGTTGATATCTGATGTAATAAACCGCCTGGGATTTTTCCACATCTATCTCGCTCAAGGTAGTACCGGTACCATAGCTTACATGACATTTGCCTGCGCATTCAACAGTTAGTTTTGCGTAGCCATAATCCCTGTCGGTGTTTACCGCATTTTTGTTCTTTTTACACCCTGTGCCAAGTAGTAATACTACTGAAAACAGCAGCAGACATTTGAAAGCTATAGACTGGATGAACTTCGCTGATCTGTTTATGCAAAGTGAATTTAAATTGTTTCCTGAATTTTTCATTTGATAATTTTTCATAAAAGTAGGCCATACATTCGGCAAAAAACTCTTTATCCCAAGAGTGTATAACAGGTTGTGAAATAATGTAAAATTGTGTCGCGAAACGGGAAACATTGCGCGTTTGGTCACTAAAAAATCGTAAACAGAGATAAAAAAGCATGCTGTAATACTAATAGTGTAATAAGACCATGTGAGCCAAACATGTGCAATCCGCGTTTTATAATGAGAAATTTGGCTTGTATTAAGTAATCGGAAATGACTACCAACCAATTGATTTATCAAATAACGATTCCGTTAACCTCGTAGGCTTGTCATTTTAATATCCGAAATGTCAAAATTCTGCAATAATGACGAGTCACAAAGCCGTCCGGCAAAAAAAAACGTATTTATTTGTTAGACACACCGTACAAATACGGCGATGTATTTTTCCAGATTGATAAATTTACCGTTTAATGGCGGGTAAGTGTGTGCTACGGATGTGACTATTAAAAGAATGTTATGGAAAAACATTACGGACAAATTGTTGAGTATAGGGTAAGAAAAAATGGCCATAGTATAAGTGACCTCGCCAAAGCCCTACAGGTAAACCGCAGATCGATATATAACTGGTTTAATCAGCGCCACCTAAAAAAAGATGTTATACTATCTATTGGCTGCGTATTACGCCACGATTTCACGGAAGAAATTCCGGAAATGTTCTCACCCGAAGATTTTAATTGCTGCCTTTATTCACCTGTAAAAGATGAGAAAGGAGCAGCCGAGAGCCAGGCAGAAAATGAACGCTATAAAAATAAGTATGTGGCACTGTTAGAGCAGTATAATCAGTTACTTATAGATTCTTTATAAAGGCGCTTTAGTCCGCATAGTAAGTATAACTGCACACTCTTACACATATTAGGTACAAAACTTTATATTTCTCCGCTAAAAAGCAATATTAGCTTAGTTTTGGATGTGTTACCTGCGGGTACGCTACTATTAATCTTATCCATCATGCCGCTACTTGCTTCAGTTCATAATCGGGTCATTTTTCAATTTGTTTTCCTGGTCATTAGTGTTTTCTTTTCCGTTACACTAGCTGTAGCTGTACCGCTCGAAAAAGACGAAGTCGGCGCCTTGATGAACTTATACTTGCCGTTCTTAACCGGTGCAGCCAGTTTCATTATTTACGGACTGATTATACTCGTCAGCAAAAAAGCAAATGTCCGGCTAATCGGTTTAACGATGGGTATTTGTTTGAATATTACCATCGGGATTATCCTGAATTTCAGCTTCGATAGTTTTAATGAAGGTTTATCATCCGGATTATTATTTAATTCAAAACCGACAAATAGTGACGGGCTGACCAGGCAAAGCTTAGAGATTAACAACGTGGACGGTTTCCCAGCCGCAAACAGGGCTGTGTTTTCTTATGCTTATAACCCAGGGTTACTTGTTAACCATGTTAAAGAGGAAAACCCTATCATAAATCACGATATTTCTAAGTTAAGGATCAAAAACAAGGAGAAAAAAAGCGTTACCATAAATAAAGCGAACTTTTCAGCTAAAGGATTATGGAGCGTATCTTTGGCCGACGGAACAAGAAACTTCCCGTTCACCTTATCGCCTGGCGACTCTGTAGATTTGAATATAATTTTCACCGCCAAGGCACTTAACCAACGGGTTGAATCTTTTTGGTGGAAAGCAGCTTTGAAATTTCAGCACTTAGCTGTTGGAATTGGCCGCAATTTTAATTACCAGCTTCCGTATGGAAGCACATGCGCTAACATTAATGGACAGCTAGAGTTACAGACGGACGATAAAAACGCGGTATTAAAGCCGATTCAATTAACAGGAATATGGGAATATAAGTACGAAAATGACTGGGAGCCAGGGTTGCAAAGGATATTGAACTCTCTTAACTTTAAAACTAAAGTGGGCTTTACTTATTTCGACAATGGGTTGCATGGGGAAAGCACCATCAATCATTCTGATGAAATAGTTGCCAACTATTTTGAAGTAGCTAATGCAAGCAAACCTGTTAAGATCCGGAAAATTGCTTCCTATCATGGCTGTTGCACCATTGAAGATTCGGATACGTTAGCTATTTATGATCTCAATAAGCAGCTAACAAGACCACTGCAATATACGAATAAATACAGCGGGCAAATGTTGCTGCCCGCCGCATCCGAACTGCCCGATTCAAAGCATTTGGTAACCCTTTCAGGCCCCTTTGCTGTAAAGATCGGGTTGAGTTATACCGACAGGTCAAGGAATCACGGTAAAAAAATTGGCATAAGAGTTTGGAAAGCAATTGACGAACACGGCAAAGTAATCAGTAATGCCTATATATTAGGCAGCGACTATTTAGGTAAAAAAGGGACTAATTACGACTATCAGGATAACGTATACTTCATCGAAAACATTAAGCTTTATAATAAAGCAACTAACCGTTTAATAGCTCAGAAGTAATCACTTGCTCAACCTGGCGCGTATTTTACATAATTGGGACAACCGTCTTACGGAAAAGAATGGACTTGCATTTCTTGTTATTTTTATCAGGATATTTAAAATACATCGATCAACAGAAATAACAGCAAATGAAGAAATCCTACGCGCCTAAATTATTAATTGCTTTAGCTGTTGCCTCTTCTGCTCTGCTGCATGGCTGCAAGAAAAACGCAGAACAACTTTCTACCATGAACAAAGAGGTTCTGATGACTGCCAAAACATCAGTATTCGCTACCCAAAGCGAAGATTTTAGCGAAATAAGCTGGGGTAATGCTAAAAGCCAACCAACACCAACCCATGAAATAAATGGCGAAGCGGTAAATAACAAATTGTACATATTTGGCGGGCACGATTATATCAAACGCCCCAACGTTTGGAGCCAAACCAAGCGCTCCTATGTTTACGATCCTTCTACTAATACCTGGTCGACTATTGCAGATTTGCCTCATTTACCAAACGGCGCCAACTTTGGCGGGGTGACCAATGAGGGACTTACCAACGATGGCACTTTTATTTACTTTGCCGGTGGCTACATTTGTAACGCGAATGGCACTGGCCAGGTATTTGGCACAAAACAGGTGTGGAAATATAGTACAATAACTAATACTTATGAACAACTGCCCGATCTGCCCCGCGCCCTGGGAGTTGGCCAGTTAAAGTATTTGAACGGCAAACTTCATTTTATGGGTGGAGCAGACCTATCGCGTAACGATGTATCTGCCCATTACGTGTTAGACTTGGGTAACTTAACAATTGGCTGGAAAACCGCAGCGCCATTGTTAGTGGCTGTAAACCAGGCAGGCAGCGCTGTTTTTGGAGGGAAAATTTATGTTGTGGGTGGTGCACGCGGTCATGACGCTGCCGGAGTAGGGCAAAAAACTTTGCAGGTATATGACGAAACCACTAATAAATGGCAAAAATTGGCAGATATGCCAACCGCCCGCGATCATATTGCATCGTCAGTAACTGTTGTGGGCAACCGCATTATTGTGCTTGGTGGCGAAAGCTCATATAACGTAACTTCTAAATTAGTATCTGCTTATAACCCGTCTGCCAACACATGGGTGGAGCTTACTCAAATGCCAGCTGCCAGATCTGGTGGCGTAGCAGCTCTGCTAAACAATAACCTATACTATTCGGGCGGCAATTTCTCCGCCAACAACTATAAGGGCGCCCCGGTGTTATCAGGCACATCGGTAGTATTAACTCCTACAGACGACGCGTATGTGAGAGATGGTGCCTACTCCATAACTAATTATGGCCGAGATACCACACTTAATATAAAGAGTTCCTCTACAAGCGGCTACACAAGGTCGGTGTACCTTAAATTTTCATTAGCGAGCGTTGCAGCCGTATCATCGGCAAAGCTTCGCATTTATGGTTACAATGCCGATAATGCTAATACCGTAGAAATTTCTTGCTTTGGCGTGCAGGGTAACGATTGGGCCGAAAATATTATCACCTCGAAAAATGCTCCTGCAACACAACAACCTGTTTTAAGCTTGGGAAAACCAGATAACCAGCCAAAATACATCGAGTTTGATGTGACCGGTTACCTACAAAACCAGTTAGCCGCTAATTCAGGTTTGGTTAGCCTTCAACTTAAAGATGCAGCAATTAAAAATACCACCATCCTATTTAATAGTAAAGAGGCATCTGCAAACAAACCGCAACTAATTTTAACAAGCAATTAAAGATATTGTTCTAAGCATTTAATATTTACATGGTGCACATAATCAACATTGGTTTCGCTATAAATACACATATTTATACATAAGCAGAACGAGTGCAGTAATCATCCATCAGTACCCATAAAATACGTTTAAAATTGTACAAAATGATGAATTGATTAAATGTATAACGCTACAAGCAAGAAAGTTACCCCTCCTTTCAAACTATAAGCTGATCATAGAAATCTACAATTAATTTACGCAGAGATAACAGTCATTCTATTTCTGCGCTTTGCTTAATTTGACATGAAAAGGTTTATTTTTTCTTTGCTTCTTGTATCCCTGGGATTTGCAGCTTTGTGTGCCGGTGATGCAACTATTCACCACGATGCAGCACAAGATACCTGTGCCCCTTTAAGCACACTGCCCTGCAACGCACTTAAAGTAAACCTGCCCTATAGTTTATCATTCGATGCGCCACTAGTCAACACCATTAACGACAAAACCGGGCAAGGAACAGGCTTCACCACGGTGAACACTTATTCAGGCGTACGCCTGTCTGCTGATGGTTCAACCCCTTTAAAAAACGTGCCAGGCTACGATCCATCCAAAATTACCCTTACGGGAGGGATGCTTCAGATAATAGCAAATAAGGGGATAGATTTTCAAACTAACAATAATCAATTGAATGTGTTAGGCGTTCAAATACAGCCATCCGGAAAAGTGCAGCTGGATGTAAAAATAATTAACCCTTATAACAACACGCTATCGCAGCAAGGCGGGCTATGGTATGGCTTAAACGATAAAACCTATCTTAAACTGGGTATAACTGGTAATAAGGTAGAATTCCGTAAAGAAGTGAACGACGTTAGCAGCACCATTTCGGGCACAACTAATCCCGATCAGCGGGTAACGGCGGTTATTGCCAACCTTAGCACAAAAACAGTAACGCTACGCCTGGTGATAGACTCTACAGCGCAAACAGCAGAAGGTTTTTATTCTACGGATGGCGTAAACTTTAGCAGTGCAGGCGCTACGGGGTATCCCAATTCATCATTGAATATCCAGAATAGCGGCTTAGCATCCGGAGTTTTATATGCAGGCATTTTTGCTACCTACCGCAATGGCACTTCGCCGGTTACTTACACTTTCGACAACTTTAGTGTTATGTCAATTACACCACAGGCTTTTAATGGCTGCGCGCCTTTAAGCACTTTGGGCTGCGCTGCGTTAAAAGTCAACCTGCCGTTCAGCCTGTCTTTTGATGCAACGGTACCAGGAACCATAAGTGATAAAAACGGACTAGGGACAGGTTTTACCACGGTAAACACTTACAGCGGAATACGGTTATCGGCCGATGGGCAGCCATCTGTAAAACAAGTACCAGGCTATGAGCCTTCAAAAATAGCAGTTGCAGGCGGACGCCTGCAACTGGTGGCCAATAAGGGGATAGATTATCAAACCAATAATAATCAATTGAATGTTTTGGGTGTTCAATTTCACCCTTTTGGATTACTGCAATTAGATGTTAAAATTATTAACCCTTACAACGGCACTCAATCTCAGCAAGGCGGTTTATGGTATGGTTTAAATGATAAAACTTACATTAAATTAGGCATCACAGGCAATAGGGTTGAACTTCGCAAAGAGTTGAATGACGTTACCAGCACTTTAACAGGCACGGGTAACCCAGACCAGCGTATTACTCCTGTAATTTCTGGTTTAAGTACAAAGGAAGTTTTATTAAAACTGGTTATCGATTCGGCAGCACAAACCGCAGAAGGTTTTTTTTGTACCGATGGCATTAACTACAGCAGCACCGGAAGTATAGGCTATGCGAGCCGTTCTGTGAATATACAAAATACCGGATTAGCATCGGGCCTGGTGTATGCCGGGGTGTTTGCCACCTATCGTAACGGAACGAGCGCCGTTACTTATACTTTCGATAATTTCAATATCTCTGCACGCTCTCAAACTGTTGTGCAGCCCCCTGCCGGTAATAAATTAGCATTTTCTAAAGACACCTTGAATTTTACCGTTTTAAAAGGCTCAGAGATACTTCCGCAAGCTGTTAAACTGCTTGCCAGTCCCGCAACATCCGTATTTACCTTAACTAAAACCGCCGCGGATTGGCTTACCTTACCAACAAACCCAAGCGACAGCTTGAAATTTGGGGCGCAAAATATATGTTCTAACATGCCGGTGGGCAACTACCAGGCGCTTGTTACCTACGCATCTGAAGGGTATAAATCGGCAACGTTATTGATTACGCTTGATGTAGTAGAAAGCAACACCCCTAAAACCGTTAATGTCAATTTCCAGAATGCGCAAACCGTTCCACCGAATGATTATATTATAGATTACGGACAGGCTTACGGAGACCGCATAGGGCAGTACCAGGGCGCTTTACTGAGATACGGCTGGCGAAAAAGAGTTGACGGTGCTCCGCTAAACCTTGTCGGTAACGGCAGGCTGCGCACACTACCTGAAGATATTTTGCTGGCCACTGTATTTCATATGCAGGCCAATAATATATCCGGCACTTTCCAGGGTGTAAAAACGGAGGGATACTGGGAAATAGAAGTACCAAATGGCACTTATGATGCCACGGTTTCTGTTGGCGATGGAAACGTGTCTACCGCACCCGAAATCCACTACCTTAATGTGGAAGGCGTAAACGCTATCAGCAACTTTAAACCAATTGGTAAGCAGGGCGATATAGGCCGGTTTAAATCAAACACCATTAGAGTTGCCGTAGCCGACGAGCACCTTACTATTAATGCTGAAGGAGGTACAAACACAAAGATAAATTTTGCCAATATTGTGCCGGTTAGCGTAGCCCCATATTTGTACTGGGTAACAGGCAACAGAAATTTAACCTTGCACAAAGGCACCAATCAAAACACTTCGTTTGCGATGGTGCTTAGCAGTTCCGACAATCTGGCGAGCACTTATCAGGTCAACATTGCTTTTCCAACAGGGAGCCCGGCATGGTTAAGCACATCGGCCACAGTTACCGGTACGCAGCCTAAAATTGCGTTCAACTATTCTGCCGCTAAAAATTTAAATGTTGGTATTTACTACGCCACTATCGAGGCAACATCGGCCTCCTTTACCGGTGCGGATGTAGTTGTGCAGATAAATGTGGTGGATGATGCCAGCCCGTACGTAATTGCAACATCGCCCGCTAACGGTGCGCGCGACGTAAGTTTAAATACAGTAAGCATAGCTGCCAACAGCTTGCATGTGCCCACGGTAGCCGGTTACCAAGGAGGTGTGGATAACCAAACTATTAACGATGCCACCGTTAAACTATACAAGCAAATTGATACATCGTTTTACCAGGTTAAAGGCACCGTGCAGGGCACAGGCGGCGGTGATGCCATTAGCTTTTCGCCATCCGTTTCGCTGGAGCCATATACGCAATATAAATTTGTTATCACGTCGGGTGTCAAATCTTACCCCGGTGCGGCATTCGCCCCATACGAAATGAAATTTACTACAGGGCCTGCCGTTATCGATTCAAGTATTTTTTTAAACGCGCAGTTTAAAAAAACACCTATCCCTGGTACGCAAAACATCAAATATTCTTCTCTTACTTTTGGTCCGGATGGTAAATTTTATGCGTTACGATTTGACGGGTTGATAGAGTGTTTTACTGTAAATCACACCGACGGTACCCTTTCCGAAAAGCAAACTATAAGCACACTGACAAATAAATACGGAGCCCGTACAGCTATTGGGCTGACTTTCGACCCGCGATCCACGCCAAACAACATGTTGTTATGGGTATCCCATTCCTCGGGCGGATTAATGGCAGGGCCGATGTTTGATGGTAATATTTCCCGCTTAAGCGGCGATAGCCTGCAAATCGAGCAATTAATGGTGACTAAACTTCCCCGCTCCACCCGCGACCACATGGTGAACAGCGTGAATTTTGGCCCCGATGGTGCCTTGTACATTTGTCAGGGAAGTAATACATCCGCAGGAGATTATGATGCCGACTGGCAGCGCGAAGAAACATTGCTATCGGGTACTATTTTGCGCTTAGATATCAATAAGCTTAACGCTTTTGTATTACCATTAAACGTGCAAACAACAAATAATCAGGCTTTAATTAACACTGCGCCTGCTACATCGGCTCTCATGTCCGACGGTACTTACAACCCTTACGGAACCGAATCTCCGCTAACTATATATGCATCCGGCGTGCGTAATGCTTACGACCTCGTTTGGCATACCAATGGGCAATTATATATCCCTACAAATGGCTCGGGTGGTGGCGGCAACTCACCGGCCTCAGTTACAGGAACCAGACGGCCTAATGGCACCTTCTATAACGGACCTGCTGTGGAGGTAACAAAAGGCGTTAAGGTACAGGATGACTGGTTGTTTAGGGTAAACCCAGATAAATCTGTGGGGTACTTTGGACACCCGAACCCGTTACGTGGCGAATATGTGATTAACCGTGGTTTTACAGATAACCCCTTGTATTCGCCTGCTGTTAACGCCGATTCTAATTATAGAGCTGCCTATGATTTTGGGTTAAACCACTCCCCAGATGGGGCATTGGAATACAAAAGCAATAATTTTAATGGCGCGTTAAAAGGCAAATTATTGGTTTGCCGCTTCAGCGGTGGAGGAGACATTGTGGTAATGGAACCGGGTTCTATCACAAAAACGACTTATTCAAATGGTGACGACCATATTTATGACGTTGTAAAAGTAACCAATGGATCAAGCAATAGCGGGTTGGTTGGCATGTCTGGCTTCACAAACCCTCTGGATATAGTAGAGGACGTAACTAATGGCAATTTATACATTGCCGAATTTAATTGGAATGACAACCCCAACCTTACTGCACAAATAACATTGCTGAAATCACAGTCGCAGCCATCGGTTCCGTTGGCCAAACTGGCTGTGGCAGCTAACCTGGATACCCCGGTAAGCGAGTACGACAGTAAGAACTACTGGATAACCATTGCTAATCAAGGCGATGGCACCTTAAAAGTTAAAAACATAAACCTTACCGGTGATGGCGCTAGCAAATTTAAAATAGCAGGCCTGCCTCTTCCGTCGGTTAAGGAGCCGCTCATTATCAAAAAAAATAGTTCGATATCATTTAAGGTAAATTCAACAGCCGCATTTAGTCGATCGGCGATAGCGAAGCTAAGTGTAACAACCCTGGGAGATACTACTCAAAATGTGGAAATAGATAACATCCGTGCCGAAGAGAATCCTGATGGCGCTAAAGAGTCTTATATTACTGAAACGCCGGTAAATACAAATACAGCTTTATCGCCTTTGCTAACTGTTTATCCCAACCCTAACCATGGCGAACCCGTTTCTGTAACTATAAAGAATTTGAAACCGCAGCAGGCGCTTAACATTTATTTATACAACCGTAATGGCCGACAATTAAAAATGCTGAAAGCCAATGCCGATTTTAGCGGTGCTTACAGCACAACATTCACCATTGATGGAAGCGAAGCCGTCGGCTTTTATTTGGTGCGGGCGGAATACGCAGGCGGATCGAGGGTTTCAAAAGTAATTGTGTTAAAATAGCTTAAACGATTATCAAGTAATATCAATAGTTTTTTTGACTTTAAGGAAACTTAAAATAAGAAGTTCCGTATAAAACCATGTACCCTATAACTATTGACATGAACCGCGACCCACACGAAATTGAAACGGCTATAACAAAACTCGAAAGAAACTTAAACACATGTGTACCTTATAGTTGCTTTGGAAACGACAATAAAAAATCGATTCTTGTTATGCTTGATGTAATCAAGAATAACCGGTCAAAAGTTTGGATCAATTCTACGTATCTTTCTATATCAGAAATGTTTCATGAACTGCCTGATAATGCCACTTGGCAATCGGCTATGGACGCCAGAGAATGGTTGGAGAGTAAGTTTGAGATTGAAGAATTGTTATTCAAAGAAGCTGAAATTTCTTCCAGCAAATTATTAGAGGGCGTTTTGCTCAACCGCTAAGTTACCTTAGAATGTCCGCTTATTTCGTCTAAAAACACTTGTTATCTTTTGCAGAAAGCAACAACGAATAATTATCACAAACAAAAATCGGTCGCTTTATACAGACAACCGATCAAGTTTAATATTCAAAAGAAGGCTAACTATTCCACATTCCCTCAAGCCAGCGTTACCTCAAAGTGAGCTTGCGTAAAGCGTTACGATCAGTAAAATATAAAGTACCTTCATCTTTAGACAAAGCAAGCTGATTTGCATTAACGTCGGCCTGGTTACCTATTCCGTCCTTGTACTGCCTACCCGGCTGGGGGCCTACTAAAGTCCTGGTTACCCCATTGCTAATACTTCTAATAGTGCTTACATCGGCAATGTAAATCGTGCGGCTATCCTTGGTAGCAACTATACTGGTAAGGCTTCCTGTAATAGTAGTTTCGTGACCGAACCTTGAGTTCCTGTATATCTGGGTAAAAATGCCTGATGGAGTAAGTTTATAAATAGCATTTCCGTTAATAACGATGTACTTTACTCCGTTATAGCCACAAAAAAAGCCCGTTATCTGCGGAGAAACCTTATTGTCGGCGGTTAGCGAATCGATAGGAGTTTTGAAAGTTTCTGTACCTATCTCCCCGTTTTTAACCGTAAACCTTTCCAGTATACCAAATGAAATATTATTTACCGTGTCTGTTGCAATACCGCTTACCCAAAGTCTGTCGTCGTAGGG
Organism: uncultured Mucilaginibacter sp.; assembly: GCF_946481715.1. Next base: position 51,937 of record NZ_CAMLOV010000007.1, read on the forward strand.
ATCTTTTTCCAGATCTAGGTAGGTATACCTGTAATCTTTCTTAAAGCGGGGGGTAATTGCATGTCCGTTAGGTTTTACTATAAACACCCTTGTGTTTATAAAAGGGTAAGCCCCCGCCCTTGTTAAAACGTTCACAGTTCCGTCTTTTTGCACCCTTACCCGTATTGAGCCGCTGGGTTTTTCACCTGTTTTGCTTGTTGGTGGGGGCAAAGTGCTCACATAATAATCGGGCGTTACTTTACGTATAGCTCCCCCAATATCATCTGCCACGTAAAAGGTTCCGTTATCAAGGAGGTCAATACCTTGCGGAAAATTAAATCTGGCATCGGTTCCCTGCCCGTCATAAAAGAAACCGCTGCCTACACTCCCCGCTACTGTGGTTACTGTAAGTGGTTTTACGGCACCGGTGGTTAATGAAGCGCTATTTCTCAGCGCTATTTCATCTTTTGTTGGCGATAACAAGTCCTTTTCCTTAGTACATGCTGGTAGTAAATAGACAATTACCATAGTTGAAAAGATGACATAATTGATTTTCATAGATAGTTGATTTAATTTACACTAAGGTATTTTAAATACAACCGGGCTTTGAAAGTTATGTTAAACTGTCCCTAAAATGTATAATGGCGTTCAGGGTTAAAAAGATTGGTTCGATTGCCAATTTAAGACAGCAGAATGATTAATAACTCACGGAAAACAAGAGTTAGCACTCCTGTTTTATAATAATGATGCGGATTAGAAACCAACATAGTGACTACTACGCATCATTGAGTAACAGCGTTACAAAATGCGCTTAGTTATTGGTATAAGTGTTATGGTTGTAATCTGTCAATACTTCCTTGTATTGATTAAGTACGTAATCAGGGAAATTATCACGTTTTTTTAATGTGCTTAAGAAATCTGAAGCGTCAGCAAAACAGCCTTGCTCAAAGTTTAACTCGTTTTTTTTGCCATACCTAAGGATAAGGCTAACGTCTTTGCTCATCATAATGGCCCTGAATGCTTTTACAGCTACGATTAATCTTTTCATCTAATTTATTTTAGGTACACTTTTATACGTTTTCAGTCCAAATTTTGTTACCAAATAACACAAAATATCTGAAAAGAATATTTGATAAATAGAAAAAACTAGTAATTATTTCTCAGAAGCTATCAAATTTGTATCATTCAGTTACTTTTAGCGTAAAACCAGGCCACAGTATGCGGACAAATACATCCAGAACATTTGGACAAATTGTGTGCACAAGTGTACAATCCACACCAAAGGCAATTTTATTTCGCGCATATTTAATATTTTTACTGGTAGAAAAATCTACGGAACTAAAAGGTAAATATGGATAAGCACCATGGCAAGATTATAGAATACACATTAAGAAAAAATGATTATAATATAAGTGACTTGGCTAAATCGATGAATGTGAACCGTCGGACACTTTATAATTGGTTCACTCATGAGAAAATTAAAAAAGACATTGTTTTTCGTATCGGTTGCATAATACGTCACGATTTTTCACAACAGTTTCCGGAGATGTTCTCCAGCGATGATTTTAACGTTATTAATCTGCCGAAAAAGAAGCAGTTATTGGGCGATGAGGGAAATTTTTGGAAGAATAAATATTTAACCCTACTAAATGAGTATAACCGAATCGCCGAAAGGCATTTGAAAATTGTGTAAAAACAAATAGTGTCAACTGCGGTATGTGCTATTTTGAATACCATTGTGTAGCAAATACGCAATGATTTAAATCCGATTAAGAGAACAGAAAAATTAAATCAATGTTTCAACACATTATTTTACCTTGAGCTGCAGTATATTCCCCCTTTAAGCGTGAGGTAATTTATTTCCCTTCTATGATAATGAAGGAAAACATCTTAAATGGTTTAAAATTTGTTTATTCACTCATACAAATAAGCATATGGAAAAACATTACGGTCAAATTGTAGAATATCTGGTAAGGAAAAATGGTTACAGTATTACCGACCTCGCTACCGAACTAAACGTAAACAGAAGATCGATCTACAACTATTTTCAAAATAAATTTTTGAAAAGCGACATAATCTTTAAAATAGGAAGAGTTATACGCCATGACTTTTCTAAGGAATTTCCGGAATTTTTTACAACTGAAGACTTTGCCCCAAATTATAAACAGGATAACCTTAGGGTAGTGAAAGCAAGTTTAAATGACAATGATATTTGTGAAGAAATTTGGAAAGACAAATACTTAGCTCTTTTAGAAAATTACAATGAAGCTCTGTTGAAAAGGATCAGTATGCAAGACGATGCTAAACAAAATATTGTATCTGTTTAGCTAAATAATATTAATTAGGCAGCTTATTCCCTTTCCAGTACGAAAATCCAACGATGCGCATTATTTATAATTAGTATAATTAATAATTATAAAACTAAAATAAGTTTATATCTTCGCCGAATTATTACCCAATGAATGAGCGAATTATCAGATAACTTGCGTCTCCAAATAGCACAGTTAAACAATTTTCTAATTGAGAATTATCTTGCGAAAGCTAGGTCGCGGGGCTCCGAACGGGAGCCTCAGGCTTATTTGTTCGGTTCGTTTTTTCAGCTAAGCGAACACCTGGCAGCAATTGGATCAACTATGGGTAATTTATCCAGCTTGCAAAAGGAAAGCCTAACATCATTGCGGGATGCTATAGCTAAAGCTGTCAGCGTGGTTTATTTGATAGAAAAAGCAGACGGGATTGATGAACTTACCTTAAATATTAAAGGTATTAATACTGCTGTTTTAATAAACACCATTAAAAATATTTCAGCTTACGGTAAACAATTCATGAAAGAGCAAGCTGAGATAGATGCTGAAATTGGAGAGCTGCAACAAGATAATGGCGAATATTTTAATACCGACGGCACATTAAAATTCGACTGCTACGAAGTACCGTTTCACGAATCTATTAAATATCTTGGCGAACATTCGGCTGTACTACAGGTAAAAAATGCTTTTAAAAAAATTACTGATACCTACCAATACTTCTCCTCAATAATTTCCCTCACAGGCACAGCCAGAACTGATTATAAAGGAAATAAGATATTCATCATCAATTTATTAAATACTCTTACTGTATTGTTAATAGCGTTAAGCTATGTTGAACCGTTTTTTTTAAAACCAGGCGATGTTGCGCAGTTTTTTGAACAACAAATCAAAGATATTACCGCAACACAATCATTACTGCTTAACGACTTAACATAGCAGCACGTTGCTCTACTCCTATTGGTTTTAACCTGATCTCTACCCGGCGATTCTTCTGCCTCCCGCTGCTGGTTTTATTATTAGCTATTGGGATTGTGCTGCCAAAAGCCGTAGTAATTATTCGCTCTTCCGCAATGCCCTTACCCAATAAATATGCTTTTATCCCATTAGCGCGAGCTTCAGACATTTTCCAATTGCCGACATAGGAACCTACAGCATCTGCATGGCCCCGTAAAGCTACAGCGTACTTATTTTGCAACAAAAATTGTGCAAGTTGACTTAGCTGTATCGAATCTGCCAACGGTACACTGGCTTTACAAAACGCAAACTCAACATTTTTGGTAAGTGCTGCTACCGACAACTTGCCTTCAGCTCTTGCTTTAGCTGCAAGCGGGTTAATTATTGCAGGGCGGGCTTCAACAGCCTGAAAATGCAACGTCATCGCCATTGCAAAAATGCATGTAAATTTACTTTTCATGGTGTAGTTTGTTTGATAATTAACAAGCATAATTAGAGCCAAATTGATTGTAAAATCACGATTGTATACCAGTACGTATAATAATACAATTTCCCCCCTCGATCCCTAACTAATTCATGGGTAATAACCTGTTTCTTTTCCGGTTATACAATTTAGTGTACAAGTAATTATCCTGCGAAAATAGCTGAACAGAAATGGCGTAATTTAATGTCAACTAAAATCATTACTATGAAAAAATCTACATCATTACTGCTGATAGTTGGCTTTGTGGCTGTCTCCTGTACAAAGGAAGTTTCGCAACCGCCAAACAAGTTAAGTAATGCCGACGAACTGGCGGTGAGCAAAACAGCCATCGAAGCGGGGGCTGCCCCCTTCACTGTACGTACTATCGCCGGCGTCTTCGAACCTTCGAGGTCAGAACCCTACCTGGTAAATGGCCCGGGGCCAAAAGCTAAATTCTGGAAACCCCACGGCATTACGGTGGATGGAGACGGTAGCATTTATGTTGCGGACTTCCTTAACAGCGCAATAAGAAAAATCACGGTGCAAAATAATGTGTACACCGTACCGCTTTCATATAATGCAGATACTGGCGGTGGGCTATTACCCGAAGCTGTTGGGATATCTGCCGGCGGCACACTTTATATTGTTTCTACAGGGTATGGCATTCGTATTTACAATAAAGAGAAAGGCATTGATGTTTACGACCGTATTGCAAACAGCGATTCTAACCTGGACCTGGAGAAAGATAGCAAAGGCGTTATGTGGTTTGTAAGCGATGTTAGTCTTGGGAAAATAACCGGCAGCACTATTCAACGGAACGTAGTGAATTTTTCATCATTTCTTGCGCCAAATGAATCATTAAGAGGTATTGCAAACGGCCCAAATGGCGTAAAATACGTTAGTAGCGCAACTCAATTATTTAAAGTGTCAAGTGATGGGAAAATCACCAAGATTTTTCAAAACGAAAAATTTACTTTCATAAGCGGAATTGCTGTTACTAAAGATGGCAACACTATTTATCTGGCCGAAGCGAATAAGGTAAAGAAAATAGTAGGCAATGTAATTACTACCATTACAGGCCCATTACCAGCTGCCGATGGCAGAGATGGTATAGGGGCAGCAGCGGACGTTGTTGCAGCAAATGTGGCTTTATCCAATAGCGAGACAGCCTTATTCGTTTCAGATACGCGTAATATTATTCGCAAAATAACGCTGTTTTAAATAACGTTATAAAAAATATCCATTATAGAACGGCCGAGCAATTATAATTTGCCCGGCCGTTCTATTGTGCACAAAAAGCTCCTAAGCAGCCAAACAACTGCTGATGGTTTTTAGTAATTTCTTTATCTCGAATGGTTTGCTTAGCAACGCGTCGAAGCCGAAATTACCGAAGGAAGTGGCAAAATCCTGGTAGCCGGTTAATAGCACCACCTTGATGTGCGACGTATCTTTGTGGCTTTTTATAACGCTGCAAATTTTGCCGCCATTCATTCCCCAAAGTAAATAATCTGTAAGAATTAAATCTGGATGGTGCTGCTCTACCAATTGCAAAATATCATCAGATCGGTCTAAGCCTACCACGGCAAAATGATGGTCTTCCAATATCGTTTTCAATACCTCGAGGGTTTCCTGATCATCTTCAATAATTAATATTTTTTTTTCTACCTTCTTCATATTCTCTCGATAAACTCTTTCACATTAACCCCTTTCAGATAACAGATTTCCCTATAATGCGAATACTCATTTTTATTATTACACAGGCTATTGTTTTTATTGAATATTTAAGGGGCACCGGCTTCTCAGATGTTGAAATTAACTCCATATTGTCGAAATAAGTTTGCAGAATTAATTAAATTGATATTTTGATTCTATTACGTAAAATATTTCTCACATATTTCACGCGGTGCAACCCATTAAAGTACCCACAACGGCGGCATTAGCACTTGTTACTGGCACTACCGCAACAATAATTTGCGAATTGTAGTATGCCCATCAGAAAAGTAGAGCGTACTCTCGTCTTTTGAGAGGGCCAGTTTAGCGGCGTATACATCAGCATTAGCGCCAACGCCATCTTTACCTTTTAGTTCCTTATGTGGTCCAACCAGGTAGCGTATCTTGCCGTCCGTAATGGCCTTTATTGCCCCGCTTTCGGCTATATAAAGCGTTTGGCTGTCTTTGGTAGCCACTATATCAGATATTAAGTAAAATTTGTGGTCACGATATAATTGTTGAAAAACGCCCGCCGGGGTAAGCTTACATATGATTTCAGCATGCAAAACCATGTATTTAACGGCATTATATCCACAAAAGAAGCTGGTAACATAAGGCACGTTATCATATAAGGGCGGCTTAGGAGGAAAGTAAGCGTCTTTGCCATATGTGCCGTCCGCATCGGGCAAAAACTTTTCGATGACTGATTGTTGGTAGCCGATTCCGTTGATAATGTTAGTTTTTGAGCCGCCTATAAATAAGTAACTTTTATAAGGGTCCTTTTCCAATCCATAATAACTATAATTTACAGTATGTCGGGCCGGCGTAGTCAAGGCGTTGCTGCCGGGCTTAATAATCCAAAACCGGCTATGGGTGTTTTGATAATCGTAGGATGCTGCCAAAATGTTTATCGTTCCATTGCTTTGAACCCTTACAATTCTTGGTTCAAAAAGCGACTCTCCCGCACTATTTTTCGGGATGTTTACCGTAGATACAATATTGGGCATAGTGATTTTTCGTATCCGGTGGTTGTAGGTGTCGGCTGCGTAAAGGGAGCCGTCATCTGCCAAGTCAATGCCCGATATCCCTAATAATCTCGCCTGCTCTCCTACCCCGTCTGCATAACCTTCTGTATTGTACTTACCGGCAATGGTTATCACCGTTAAAGGCAAATGTCCGTCTACTGCTGCGCTGGCCACCTGTAGCTCGCGGTTATTCAAGTTGGGTAAATGCGATTGTTCATCCTTTTTACATGACGAAAATACCATTAACACGCAGGTGAAAAGGATTTGGTGGTTTTTTAAGTTCATATAGTTAAATTTGTTTCTAATGAGTTTTGCGACAACTGGCTATGAGGCAGTTACAAAATTACAGCGCAAAAAATTAAGTAGTATACCCACTTTTAGGCCAACCTGTATACAAGTTATTGCGGTAGGTATATGCTTCAATTTCGGTGGATTTATAGCTGTTAGAGCGGCGCTGTTTTGGTGGCGCGAACTGTTTTGTCAACTATATATTGTGACTTTAAAAAACAACAATACACAGCTATCACCACTATTCACATCTTTGGGACAATTGCACAAATCGTGTATTTATTATGGCAAATAATTGATTCTTTTGGATGGTAGATGTAGCCGAAAAATAATGGCTGCTGCACTTGACCATAACATTAAATATTACAATGACGAAAATTTTCCTGGGTGGCTTCCCGTTAGAGATTACAGAACTTAGCCTGGTACAACTGCTGAGTTATCATGGCGAAGTTGCAACCATTAAAATAGTACGCAACAAACAAACCCGAATATGCAAGGGTTACGCATTTATTGAAACTGCCAGCCTTAACGATGCAACAAAAATTATAAAGGCTCTGGATGGGACTATGCTGGCCGAGCGCGAATTAACTCTCAAACTGGTTGAAGAGAAGCCAATTATTGTAGAAGAAATTAAACCGATTCGAAAAATTAGTAGCCCTACAGAACGCTTCACCAACCGTGTAGTCGTGGTGGATTCCGCAGCTACTAGGACAAAAAGGCCTCGGATAAAAATATAAGGCGGCATAACTCCGGTTAAAATCTCTTCAGTTGCTTTTTAACCAACTCGCATTGGTCGCCCACTTCAGCAATCGCGACCAATAATTTGCTTTTTGTAGCCTTTAGCTCTCCCGTCCAATACTCAATCAAGTGATCATCGCCTAGGTTTATACCCCGGTTGTCTTCCGCTTGGCTAAGCTTCTTATTTTCCATGCTCGCTCAACATACGCTTTTGACCTATGTTTTATCTGAAGTAAGGTTGTGTAGCTATTAGAGATAAATGTGAACTTATCAGTCAATGCCGTAATCGCGTTATTTATCAAAAATAAATTTCGACTAAGCCGGTTCTAGATAAAACTACTTTTGAGCTAATCAGTAAAGGCCACATAAGCTCTTTAAAAATTGATTTATTGTAGTTCTTTTCGAATCTTATTTTCACAAAATTTGTAATTTTCATGTATTTAAAAAGTGTCGAGTAAGAATTTAAATCCACGTAGAATATTGAACATAAGTCGATACAAATTAACATATCACCACTTTTATTTACCTGTAGTGTAGCCTAAAGTTTAAAAAGAAATAGTCTTATTAATTTACCCCATGACGATTTTGGTTAAACGTTTCGATTCTGTTGCATTAAGTAGAATACTAACCTGAATGTTAATCTAAAAAAACTTAAATAAGTTATAACATGGTCTATGATTAAAACACTTAATATTTTGAAATCTGCGGCGGAAATCGCGATATTTACATCATAAGCATTTGCAGTAATTGAATTATTTGATTGGTGACCTATTAGGTGACCTGCATAGCACACGACATATAAAGTACTGGATTAGAGCATACAAATTTTTAGTATTTGTTCCCTAACTCTCCGCTGTTATTAAGATTAAAACATCAAAAATCCCTCAAATCGTTGATTTGAGGGATTTTTTGTTACTACCACCCTACCAAAACATTCATTTAACCGCAAAGTGCTATTGAGTTATTCATTGAGTAAATCTTATTTTTAAAAAAAGACTCAATGAAAACCATGTAACATATTGAAAAACAACATGTTCAGTAAAAAAAACATCTTGCATTTAAATGGCTTAAAATCGACATTTGTTCACTGTTAAAATTGTAGTAATGTTAGAAAAAAGCTTCGGGTTATTATTCTTCATGAGAAAACCCAAAAATTACAAATCAGGCCAATTGCCGATCTACCTAAAAATCACTGTCAATAGCGAGCCCAAGAACTTTCAGCTAAGAGGAAATGGGACCCTGCCAAATGGAGTTCAGAAGCAGGCCGTGCTCTGGGTAATAAAGAGGAGGCAAAAGCACTAAACCTTTATTTAAATTTACTGGAACAGAAAGTCCATGATGCGAAAAAGAGTTTAATGGAAGCTAACAAGCCCATCACGGCAGCCGCTGTGAAAGACATTCTTATGGGCCATGGCGAGCAGCCCAAAATGATATTGGAGTTATTCGCCTATCATAATGAACAAATGAAGTCCCTTGAAGGGGTGGAATATGCGCCGGGAACTGTAGAACGTTACCAGACAGCGTATAGCCATACCGAATCGTTCATAAGGTGGAAGTACAACGCTATATATATAATACCCTGAGGTAAAATGAATTGCTTGGGTTAGGCGCGCGTGTTATCCCGTCGAGGCGCCCGATCCTTTCGACCCGGCCAAATCAGTAAAAAATAAAAAGGAGAAACTATGCCCTCGTAAAACAGCGTACTACTTCCTGGAGTAGGTGCGTTATTCCTCCTGACCTTCCATCGCACACTTTATTTATAAAAACCCGGCCGCAATTGCGTGGTGCAGTGCGGCCGGCTTGGTTTTTAAATATGTGTTAAATAGGCGAAACACGAGTAAGGAGGGGCACAAATTAGCATGATAGCATATTATCTACCCCCCCGGCCTATTAGTATTTCATTACAAAGTACCCTGTTTTGCGTTTCAGCTCGCCTTTAGCCCGGTACTCAATCATATAAAAATAAGTGCCTGGCGCCAGCATTACGCCGTTTCCACGTGCATGCCCGTCAAAGGCCTTGTTGGTATTATCGTAGCCCGAAACTTCGTAAACGCTCTTACCGCTCTTGTCCATCAACGTAACCCTGTTATCTGGGTACTTTTCGATGTTATCTATCCGCAATACATCATTTACGCCATCGTGGTTTGGCGATAGCGCCGGGTTAAGTTTTGGTGCCGGCATTTCACCTTCTGCATCAATAATGCTTTCCGGCTTCACTACCGTTATATTATCGGCTATTTTCACAGGCGATGCAGCCAATGTTGGCGGGTTGTTTACTGCAAGAGTAAACGTTGCTGCGCTGTTTCCGTAACTGTTGTAAGCCGTAACCGTATAAGCCGTAGCTGCCATAATAGTAGTTGGCGTGCCCGAGAAGGTGCCCGTACTGGCATCAAAACTCAGCCCTGCCGGTAGGGCCGGCGAGGAGTCGAGCATGTAGCCTTTGGTTAGCACTTTGCGTATACGATGGCTGCCATAATCGGCCACAAATAAACTACCGCCGGCATCGATAGTAAGGGCATACGGCTGGTAAAAAGTAGCAGCAGTGCCAACGGCGTCTATAGTGGTCACAGATGAATTGGCTTTGCCCGCCATGGTTGAAACTACACCGCCGGGCGTAATTTTACGGATAAGCGAATTGCCATAGTCGGCCACGTATAGGTTGCTCAAACGGTCAACCGCAAGCCCAACCGGGTTCAGGAATGATGCATTTGTAGTGCCGCCGTTGGTTGAGCCACCGGCACCGGTACCGGCATACGTTGTAACTACACCTGCCGGGCTTATTTTCCGGATCCGGTGCGAGCCATATTCCGAAACATACACAATGCCGGTGCTATCTACCGCAATGCCACGCGGATCGGTAAAGCTGGCGGTTGTACCCACTCCGTCGGCCGACCCCGACATCCCGCTGCCAGCCAGTGTGCTTACAACACCTGCCGGGGTTATTTTACGAATAAGCCCATTGGAGGAGTCTGCTACGTATAAATTACCCGTAGCGTCTATCGTTATACCTGTTGGGAACCCAAAGGTTGCTGCCGTACGGTTGCCGTTTGCAGCACCCGCGCTGCCAGTACCTGCGTAGGTACTTACCACACCTGCAGGTGTCACTTTGCGTATAAGTTGGTTGTTCCTGTCGGTCACGTATAAATTATCATTAGCATCAATAGCCACGCCACAAGGGTAACTGAACCTTGCAGCCGTTCCCGTGGCATTAACCGCGCCGGCGGTACCGTTACCTGCAAAGGTAACCACTGTGCCATCCGGCGAAATTTTTCGGATAACATGCCCACTGATATCTACGATAAACAAATTCCCTGCACGGTCAAAAGCGGCACCCGATGGATTTTTGAATTTTGCAACGGTAGCAGCGCCGTCTGCCGAGCCCGACAACGAACTGCCCGCAAAGGTGCCTACCTGCCCGTATGCCGTGGCCGGTACGGCGCCGCCTGCATTGGCAGGCTTTAGCGGCGCAATGGCCACGCCCTTGGTAAATATTTGCGGCGTGTAGCTTATTGCCGGCTCCGGTACCGGTAATGCCACTGCCGGCGTTACCGTCAAGGTGCCGGGCACATAGCTAATGATATAATTGTTGGCGCTTGCGCCTTTTGCCGTAATGGGGTATGTACCTACCGGCGATAATGCCGTAGCCGTTGTGCCGATGGTTGGCCTGGTGCTAAGCACAGTTGCGCCTTCGCCGTTCTTGAAGCCGCTATAAGT
>NZ_CAMLOV010000008.1 GCF_946481715.1 uncultured Mucilaginibacter sp.
GCCGGGCTTGGGCATGCAATTATTTTTTAGTGTAATGCTGCCACCCTGCTGAAAAATGTTAGAAGGTATCGGCACAGCCGCCATCATCTTTTTTGGCGTTTTGTTGATGAGGCGCTTTGGGCGGGTTGGCGGTCGTTTGCCATCGTCGTAGTTGTTGGTTGCGTAAAGCCTTACGTCAAACTTGCCGCTATCGATATACAAATGCACCGGCTCTTTCTCAAAACTAAAACCGCCATCGCCAAATTCCCAAAAATAGGTAAAGTATGGCGCGGGTGCCCCGGCTATCGGCCGCAAGGGTCGCAGCTGCGGGGAGAATTTAGCCCTTCCCTCCTCAATAGTATGGTTAATGATAGCGGGCACAGTATCGGCGGGCATAACGCCCAACTGGCCTTGTGCGTGCAATTCCCCGGCAATGCAGATGAATGCAAATAACAATATCTTTTTCATGTGGTTAGGCAGAATTGGTTGGGCTTATAAAGCGAATAAATATAGAAAATTAAACGTTTACAACAATGTTTCCGAAGCCTCACCCTGCCCTCTCCAGGGGAGAGGGTTCTAATTCCCTTTTTTAAGCCCTTCACCTTCGGAGAAGTGTTGGGGTGAGGCTTCCTTAAACCATCAAAAGATCGGCCCCGCAACAGGGCCGATCTTTTTGATTAAAGGTTAGATTGCTTAGTAGTTATCCAAAGCATCTATCGATGCCTGTACTGCTGCTTCTGTTGTTTCGGTAAGGGTAAGGCTTACTTGTTGGTTGGCAGTTATGGTGCTTTCCAGTTCGCCGTAGTAGTATTTGCCATCTTTTATAGAGAAGGTAAGGAATTTGCCCTCAACACCTATTGGCATTACATTATCGTAGCTTTTTACGCTATTGGGGCCGGTTGTTGTGTATAGTTGTGCTGCCACGTTAGAGCCTTTGGCGCAGAAGTAAACATAAGTTTCGCCGCTGTACGAGTGGAAGGATGATAAAGTGCCGGGGTTGTTGATCAAAGCCACGTTTACGGTTGTTTTTGGGTTGCTGTAGCTGTAGAATACGTCGGTATTTATCCAGCCGGTGCTGCCAAAGTTAAAGGTGAAGTTAGCATCAACAGCCATTACTTCTTTGCCATTGCCGCCTGCACCGTTCGGGCGGTCTTTAGGTGCTGCCCAGGCCATTTGTGCTGCTGCCGCGGCTTGCAGCGGTGCGCCCTGCTGGTCTACACCTTCCCATATCTGGGTAACGCCTGTGCGTTTAGCGGGGATAGAGATCTGCATAGGTACAGCCATATCATGGTCTACCCGGATGCCGCCTGCTTTTACGTCAACATATATAAAACCGTCTGATGCTAAGGGCGCACCGCTGATGTGGTTGGTATTGCTGCCGAAGGAGATCACTGCGCTTCTTTTTAGCACTTCTATCACCTCTACAGTTGCGGTGCCTGTTACCGGCGTGCCATTGATGGTTAAGGAGCCGGCAGGGAATTTAATTTTTGTGCCGCCGGCAAGGGTTACGCTTTGTGGCAGTGCCGATGCGTTTATTTCTACCTTTTGCAATTTAGGGCCGTTGTTGGCAACAAATTCCTGTGCGGTTGCATCGGCATTGATGGGTTTAAAATTTTCTTTTTTGCAGGATACTGTTACTAATAATAATGCTGCAACTGCTACTGAGGTTAAATTGAACTTTTTCATGATTTCTGGTTTTTAATTTTTTATTGCTTACTCTGTTTTGGCTTTTCAGCGTTACGCCGTGTTTATCGTTGTTTGCATCTATATCAGCCCCATCCAAAATTTGTTACCCCCCTTTTTCAAAATATTTTTAAAATTTATTTTTCGTACTTTTCCATCAACCTATTTTATGATAAAAGCCACCCATCCCGATCAGCGGTACATTACAGCGCTGCTTAATAATGATGCTGCATTAATTGATGAGGTGTATAAAAGCTGCGCCCGGCAGGTGAAGAGCTACATCTGCTTTAATAATGGTACGGAGGATGATGCCGCAGATATTTTCCAGGAGGCCTTAATAGATATATACCACCAGGCAAAAGATAAAGGCTTACAGCTTACCTGCCCCTTTAATGCCTTTTTATTTATGGTATGCAAACGCAAATGGTTTAACGAGTTGAAAAAAAGATCTGTTTCCCCGGTAACAAATACCGGCGAGGATGTATTAGAAGGTAGCGAAGATACATTTGCGCTGGCCGAAGAACTGGAACAGCAAAACCAACAAACCGACAGGTTTATGGCTGCTTTTGAGAAACTGGGCGAGCGCTGCAAAGAAATTATCCGCTGGAGCATGCAGGGCGAGGCGCAGGAAAAGGTTGCCGAGGCCATGGGTGTTACCTACGGGTACCTGCGCAAAAAAAAATCGGAGTGTATGGCATCTTTGGTAAAAATGGTTCAATCTTAACAGCAAATGGCGATGGAAAACGACAGCCTGCTACAGGCAGCAAATTATGTAGACGGGGAAATGGATGCGCAGGAGCAAAAAGATTTTGAACTGCAAATGCAGGGCGATGCCGAACTGCGCCAATATGTAGCGCAATACCGGGAGGCAAGCATCGCGCTGAGCAGGCACCTTACACCTGATAAAAACCTGGATAATTTAAAGCAAACCCTTGGCAGCTTAAACCAGCAATATTTTAAGCCGGAGGCGAAAGTTGTTTCTTTTAAAAACTATACCCGCTGGATAGGTGCCGTAGCTGCTGTACTGATATTGGGCCTGATTGTTTTTAACCCATGGAGGAAGAGTTTATACGAAGAATACGGCACTGCCACCACCATGTCGGTAGCGGAGCGTGGAAATGGCGCCGAAACCAACTTAGAAAAGGCTGCGGCTTACTATAATAAAAAGGAATTTAGCCAGGCAGAAAAGCTGTTAGCCAAAGAATATGCCGCAGATGCTAAGAACAGCCTGGTTGCTTATTACTATGCTATCACCCTGATAGAAGATAAACAGGAAGCAAAAGCGCGCGGCATTTTGCAGCAATTATATAATGGCGAATCGGCATTTAAGTACGATGCGGCTTATTATATGGCCCTGAGTTACGTAAAACAAAAGGACTATGCCAACGCAAAGCTGTGGCTGCATAAAATACCGTATGATCTTTCTATATCTAAGAAAGCACAACAATTAGAGGGGAAACTTTAAGAGGCTCCGGATACCACAAAATTTTGAAAAAGATCTCTGAATTAATAGTGATAAAAACTGTTCACCGCCCCTTTGCCGATGAATATGGAAATCGTTATTACGAGAAATTAAGTTTCAGAATGCGGTACAACCCGGCTATTGAAAGCCACTTTCCAAGATTGTGGGCAAAACTTATTGATTTGTTTATTTTCTTGATCCCATTACTTATTCTTACAGGAGACCTATTTTATAGCTTGCCAATTGCCATCATATTAGTCACTGTTTATGGTGCTATATTAGAAACTAAGCTCGGTGCCACCGTTGGCAAATCTATTTTGGGGCTTAAAGTAATTGATAATGATGGTAATTACCCCGGCTGGTGGCGTTCTTTTAGGCGAAATGCCCTTGCCCCACTAAACCTTACGCGTTCGCCTTGGGTGAAATTCAGGTATCCCGATTTTGATGGTGAATCGCAAAGGTATAACATGAACCTTAACAACCTTGTATGCAAAACCTATGTTGTTTACAAGGCAAAGATAAAAGAGATTAGGGCCATGCAGGCCGAAGTTGATGAGGGCGCGACAAGTTAAGTAACGTTCAGGTCTTTATTTACTTTCTATAACTATTCCTTCAGATCCAGCCCATACGCCTTGTTGTACAGCAAGATAGCTTTGGGGAAAGGGGAAGATTTCTCTTGTAATATTTCCTTTTCTGCTATGGCTGTTTCGCGATGTTGACCCTGCAATACCACAATCACCGTTCCAGCTTTAACAACTGTGTGCTGGTACACGTCCCCGTTAACAGAAACCGACTCTGAAAAACCTCCGGGCAAGATATAGACTTGATAGACAGTAACGCTGGTTCCGTTATGAGTGCCGTGCCCGCTAAGGTAACCTTTTTTACGGCAGGTGTTCCTTCTTGCCCACGCATAGCAATTGAGCATTTTTTCAGCACTTAACGCGCTGCCTACTTTGATTTGATACAATATTGCACTATTATTAATATTTTAATACAATATTGCATTACTTTTGCGTTAGAAATTCGAGATTCCTTTTAGCCGGCTCTAATACTTTAATGATAATGAAAGAACGATTTGATACGTTATCTGCTACATGCAGCAGGGAAACAACCCGGCTTTACAGTACAAGCTTTTCGCTGGGTATTCTTTTTTTTGATAAGGAAGTCCGTGCCCCTATACATGCTATTTACGGTTTTGTAAGGCTTGCGGATGAGATTGTGGATAGCTTTCACGCTTACCCTAAATCGCAGCTGCTGGCCGAATTTAAGGCAGACACCTTTAAAGCTATTGAGCGCGGGATCAGCATCAACCCTGTTATCAACTCGTTTCAACACGTGGTCAATCAATTCGGTATACAACATCAACTGATCGCACAATTTTTAAAGAGTATGGAAATGGATTTGGGTGAACAGACGTACAACGCCGAAAAATATGAGGAATATATTATGGGTTCTGCACAGGTAGTAGGGCTAATGTGCCTGCATGTATTCACCAGGGGAAACGAGGAAGAATTTGAACGCCTAAAAATACCGGCCATGAAATTGGGCTCGGCGTTCCAAAAGGTAAATTTCCTTCGGGATGTTAATGCGGATTACCAGGAACTGAACCGGACATATTTTCCCGGCGTTAACCTGTCTGCTTTTTCTGATGAAAACAAACGGGCTATAGAAGAAGATATCCTGCAGGAACTGAACGAGGCCTTGCATGGCATCAGGCAACTTCCCAAGTCGTGCCGTAAAGGCGTTTACCTGGCGTATGTGTATTACAAGCAACTATTCCGAAAAATTGCTAAAACGCCTGCCGAAAAGGTGATGTCTGAACGGATAAGGGTGTCTAATGGCCATAAATTCTACCTGATGTTCGATTCTTTAGTTAGGTATAAATTGGATGCGCTGTGAAAATACGATTGTGGCTTTGCAGGAAGCAGCCCGGCTACATGCTAAAGACGATGAATTAAACAGCTAAAACATTGAAAGAAAGTGTAGTGATTGTTAATACCTGTGGCCAAGCCATTGGCACAATGGATAAGATGGCGGCCCACAGGTGCGGGGTACTTCATCGTGCTTTTTCTGTTTTTATATTTAACAGCAAAGGCCAGTTATTGTTGCAACAAAGGGCTTTACACAAATACCATTCTGGTGGGTTGTGGACGAATACGTGCTGTAGCCATCCGCGCCCGGGCGAGAAAACCCTGAGTGCTGCTAATCGGCGCTTACATGAAGAAATGGGGATGAATTGCCGGCTAACCGAGTTATTTCAATTCAGCTATCGCCATGAATTTGAAAACGGGCTGATCGAAAATGAATATGACCACGTATTTATCGGCAAAAGCGATCAACTCCCCCAGCCTAACCCCGATGAAGTAGCGAGTTTCAAGTATTTGGATGCCGAATTACTAATTTTTGAATTGGCGGAGCAGCCACATCTGTATACCCCCTGGTTTAAAATATGCCTGGAACAAGTATTGGAAACATACCATCAGGTTGTTTAAAGTTGGATATGTTTATATAAGCCGACAGTAAGCAAATTATCCAAAGGGTGACGCCGCATTTAAATGCAGTGTCCGCAACTCAATAAAAGAAACTAAATTTGAACAATTAGCGGGCATTATATTTTTCACCCTGAAATGAAATCATACAAACTCATTCACCAATTAATAGACCTGGTTGCACAACTGGAAGAAGAAAACCAGGGCAGGGAGGCCTCTATTCGCGACTTTGCCGGCTTTATGCTGAATAAGGTTGGCAATGCGGCCGGAAGCACGGCTAATACCGAGGTTAGGTTTGGCGACACCGATACTGCCGCTTTGGATATTGCCTATCAGTTGGACAATAATATTAGCCGGTTGTTTGTTTTCATGAGCCGTTATGCAAAATCGTATATCAAAAAAGCTTTGGAGGGAACGCCCCTGCAAACAGCCGAAGATTTTACCGCGCTCGCTATTTTGCTTACGCACGATCATTTATCAAAAAGCGATTTGATCAGCTACAACCTGCAGGAAAAAACGTCGGGTACGGAGGTTATCAGGCGGTTGATAGCGTCGGGGTTGGTGAGGCAATGGCATGATGTAAAGGATAAGAGGAGCAAACACATCGCTATTACAGATGATGGCAGAAATTTATTATACCAGGTATTTGAACACACCAACTACGTGGGTAAGGTAATTACCGGCAAATTAACCATTGCCGAGAAGTTCACCCTGCAATACCTTTTACAGAAACTGGAAAATTTTCATTTAGAACATTATGAAAAGAAAACCATACTTAATAAAGAAGACCTTAAAAATTTAGCCGGGGAAATTTCACCTGCAAAATAATCGGCCGCATTGTTTTTCGGCACTTAAATGGCTTCCTGCCCAACAACCGGGAATCCTGCAATATTACTAAATAAAGGTTCTTCCATTTTCTGTCCTTCGGCAATGGCCCAGTTGGCCATGGCAAGTAAAACCGGGCGTAAGGCCTTCCCCGCATCAGTTAGGCTGTAGCTCACGTGTGGCGGCACAACATTCATCGATTTCCGTAAAACCAAGCCATCGGCCTCCAGTTGCTTTAAATGCTGAGCAAGCATCTTTTCTGTAATATGGGGCATTGCTTTCTTTAGTTCATTATACCTTTTTGTTCCGGATAGCAGGTGAAACAAAATAATCGGCTTCCAGTAATTGCCTATTTTTTCCATCACATACGTTACCGGGCACAATTTAAACACGTTGCGCTTGTTGAACTGGAACGTAGAAGTTTCTTTCATTTTAAACTTACTTTTTGGTGCGTACTTGTAATAAAGTAAGTTCAAATATAATTTTGATTTTAAATAAAAATGAAATTAAATGAAGAAAATCGTAATATTCGGAGCCTCCGGCGGCACGGGAAAACAGGTTGTTGCCATGGCTTTGCAACAAGGATTTGAGGTCACCACTATCATTCGTAACCCCGATGCGTTTTACATTCAGCATCCAAATTTAAAAATTGCTAAAGGTGATATCTTAGCGCCGTCGACTTTCAAAAACAAGCTACAGGGACAGGATGCCGTTATATCTTGCCTGGGCGTTCCGAAGATCCAGGAAACAACGCTCTACTCTGCGGGAATTCGCAACATCGTTCAATCGATGCAAGAGGTTGGGCTCGATCGCATCCTCTGCATCTCATCCGGTGCGCTGGATATCCCGCCGGGCAGTTCTTTTATCATGAGGTTCCTGCTCAAAAACGTACTGCAGCGCATTTATAAACCCATCTATACGGACATGCGGCTTATGGAAGATACCTTAAAAGCATCGGGCCTAAATTGGACCATCGTGCGCGCGCCTAAGCTTACAGACGGCAAAAATAAAGGGCGCAACCGCAACATTACCGGGCAGCCGTTGAAGGGAATCCCACAAATATCGCGTGCCGATCTGGCTGGCTACCTGCTTGAGCATTTGGACGACCTATCCGTTTTTAAACAAACGGTTGATGTTGCTTATTAATTGGCAAAGCTTTTAATTGCAGTTATCAAATGGTGCCTGCCCAGGCCTTTTTACTAGGCTCATTCGCAATTCTTTCCAACGCTCGTGAACTTTGCCCATTGGCAAACCGGCATGTTCAATGCCATATCCAATAACCGTTTTTCGAAGCCAAAAAGAGAGAAAGGCGTTCGGTTACCATGTACCCACGCCCTCCTCTCTTTTCCTATTATCTGCTAAGCCATACGGCTCGCATTCCCGTATTTTCTATGAATATTTAACAGCAGTAAGATTATTTCAAGGCATCTAAAATGGGTGTCTTTAAACCGGAAAGCGTTTTCTGACCGGGCTTAATCAACTCCAGTACTTCAATTTCGTTCTTCCCTGTTTTTAACCATTCTGCCGGCACATAAAGCGTTTGCTGCGGGCCAATGTTCCAATAACGGCCAAGGTTATGCCCATTGATCCATACGATGCCTTTGCCCCAGTTACTCATATCCAGATAGGTATCTGCAACCCGCGTTAAACTAAAGCTGCCGCTCTTCAATGCAGGCTGGCTGGTTGGCTGTTTACTTACTTTTGATTTAACTTTGGTAATAGTATTAAAAGGCAAGCTGTATATCTGCCAGTTTTTTACCTCCTGACCTGCTAATACCACGTTGCCGGTTATGCCTTTTTTGTTTTTAAGCAGATATGGGCCAAAGTTAATGCGGCCAAGATTCTCTACCAGTATATCAAGCACCACTTTGCCTTTTGGCAGGTTGATTTGAACACTGTCCTGCTTTAATCTCCTGTCGAGTATGGCAACGCGTTTTCCGTTAACGTAAACCAGGCCGTAGTCGGCCAGGCCGTTAATTTTTAGCACGCCCGATTTACTTCCGGTTAAGGCGGTTCGGTACAAAACAAAGCCATAATCCTGATTCAGATCCTCAAATGTAAGCGGCTTCTTGCTTAGCTGGGCGCCCGGCAGGCGGCTAAACACACTTGCCGACCGGCTAAATACAATAGGTCGAATAGCCATGGAAGGTTTCGCTGGGGGCACATCCGGCAGCGTTTGCCCGGCGGGCAGGTGCTTGGCTATAACCGCCCTAAACTTCATAAATTTATCTGTAGCGTTACCCGCCTCGTTAAGCGGAGCATCGTAATCATAGCTACTTATCTGCGGTTCATATGGGTCTTTATCATTAAAATTGGCGCCGTTCATAAAGCCACGCGTAGTACCGCCATGAAACATATACATATTGATAGAAATACCGGCCGCTAATACCGCATCCAATTTGCCCAGATAGTTTTCTGCAGGCACGGTGTGGTGTTTTGTTCCCCACCAGTCAAACCAGGCAGGATACCATTCGGCAATAAAATACGGGCCTTTGCCGGCGTAGTTGTCGCCAATTAGCTTTTTAACCTTTTTTACATCATCTATACCGTTTATAGCGGGCAGTAAACCGGGCAAATGCCCGTCTTTAATAGCAGCCTCGGGGTCGCAGGTATAAAGCTGCCCGTCAAAACCGGCCTGTACAAACATTTTCCGGTTCAGTTCCAGGTAATCTTTATCGTTGCCGTAAGAACCATATTCGTTCTCTATCTGCACCATCAAAATATTCCCGCCATGATTTACCAGTAGCGGCGATAGTTGCTTCCCAACCTGGGTAAGGTACTTTTGGTAAGCAGCAAGGTATTTGGGCTCCTTGCTACGCACTACAAGCCCTTCTTCTTTCTCCAGCCAATACGGGTAGCCGCCAAATTCCCACTCGGCACATACATAAGGGCTTGGGCGCAGTACAACCCAAAGGCCTTCCTCCTGTGCTGTTTTTACAAAGGCGGCAATATCGTTGTTGCCAGTAAAGTTGTATTGCCCCTTTTGAGGCTCGTGTACATTCCAAAACACATAAGTACCAATGGTATTAAGGCCCATGGCCTTAGCCATCCGCATACGTTGCCGCCAGGCTTCGCGTGGTACCCGGGTGTAGTGCATTTCACCGGAGATGATCTGCAGCGGTTTGCCATCAAGTAAAAAAGCGGTATCGCCAAGCGAAAATGTGTGGTTTCCCTGTTGTGCCTGTACACCGGCCGAAACAGAGAGGAAAACCGAAAGCAAAATGAGTTTTAAAAATTTCATAGTACGAGAGAGAAAGTTGATTATATAAAGATGAATTTGAGTCGATTATTTTACGGTGAGTATTAGTGATACAGGTTTTAAACCGGGCGAACTTGCAAGCACGTGTATGTTACCGGGAGAGCCATTTGTTTGGATAAACGCCAGTAAGCGGCCGTTGAACGCCTTTCTTTGCGAACCTTTGTAATCTTCGTGGCTTGTGGTGCTTCCGCTTTCGAGCCCTATGAGTTTGCCGGGACCGCTTACGGCTACCGTTATTTCGTTAGCGGCATTAAAAACCGGGTTGCCGTTGCTATCGGTTATAAATATCTCTACCTGGCTTAACCCCTTTGTTTTGGCAGTAAACAAGCTATTGTCGGGCACGGCTTTAAGCTGGCTGGCCTCGGCGGAGGTTTTTATAGTATTGCTGCAAACCTCAATTCCGTTATTAAAAGCTTTAACTACCAGTTCCCCCGGCTGATAATCAACCTGCCACGATGGTACACGCCCCGGGGTTGCCCCACGCGCTTGCTTGCCCAGCGAACGGCCATTTAAGAAAAGTTCCGCCTCCTGGCAATTAGTGTAGCAATCTATCTTTATTTTGCTACCCGGTTTCCAGTTCCATACGGGTAAAGCGTTGCGGTGGCTCCAAATCCCCCTGTCATCGGCACTGGTAATTTCGCGTGCGCCTATATATACCATTGGCTTATCGGCCCATAAACTTTGCCTGTAAAAATATTCGGGCTTTTTAAAACCTGCCAGGTTTATCAGCCCGGCGCCGTTACTCCGTTGCGGCCATTTACCAGCTTCGCCAAGGTAATCTATGCCTGTCCACAAGTATTGCGCAGAAATGTACTCGTTACTGTCAACCGCATTCCAGGCCTGTTGTGCCATGCCGTTCTCGCTGCCATAAATAATCCTGTTGGGATATTTTTTATGATCATCAGCATAGCGGTACTCCTGGTAATTATAGCCTACCACATCTAACTCATCGGGGTACCCTACCTCGTTAGACATTACCACGCCTGCAAGCGCTGCGGTTACCGGCCGTGTTTGGTCTACTGCCTTTACCGCGTTCGCCAATTGCCTGGCTATGGGTGTAAGCCCACTTGCAGCGGGGTGATCGGGCAGGTACCCCTTACCATAAATTTGCGGGTTACGCCCTGTGTTAAGTACTTCGTGGGTGTATGGGTCATTGGGGTAATCTATTTCGTTACCGATGCTCCACATAATGATAGACGGATGATTACGGGCACGTAACACCATATCGGCCACGTCCCTATTGGCCCATTCTTTAAAATACTCGTGATAGCCGTTTTTAGCTGGTGTACCCACATTCCAGCCGGCTACCCATTTGTTTTTACCTATCTCCCACTCGTCAAAGGCTTCATCCATCACCAAAAAACCCATCTTGTCGCATAGGTCATACAGGTAATCGGCATGCGGATTATGGCTCAGCCTTAACGAATTTACGCCAGCTTCTTTTAAAATGTTCAACCGGCGTACCCACACTTCCGACGGTACTGCTACGCCTAAGGCACCTGCATCATCATGAATGCAAACGCCTTTCAGTTTTGTACTTTGTCCGTTGAGGAAAAAGCCCTTATCCTTATCAAATTTAATGCTGCGGATGCCAACCGATTGCGTTACAGCGTCTATTTCCTTACCATTACTGATAATGGAAACCCTGAGCTTGTACAGGTCAGGTTTATCAGCGCTCCATAACCGGGGCGTGGTAATAGTATGGTTAAACTCAACAAACTGCTTTTCTGCTTTTAGCTTTACAGGCTTTTGTAGTGCTGCCACTATCTTGTTATTATCATTGTAAAGGCAGGCTTTAACAATAACTTTGGTTAAAGGGCCGGCGCTTTTTGTGATAGCGGCTTTCACGTTTATTTCGGCTTTAGCGGCCGACACTTCAGGGGTGGTAAATGCAACATCCCAATTACCGATATGCACCAGGTGTTTAACAATGAGGTAAACATTACGGTAAATGCCCGAACCGGTATACCAGCGCGAATCTGCAAAATCGCTGTGGTCGGCTTTTACAACAATCGTATTATTACCTTTTAAGTTAAGGTACGGGGTAAGCTCGTATTGGAAAGAAATGAAGCCATTTGGGCGCTTGCCCAGCAAATGGCCGTTTATCCAAACCTCGCTATTTTTGTAAACGCCATCAAAATA
The DNA here is from genome assembly GCF_946481715.1 of uncultured Mucilaginibacter sp. Next base: position 11,840 of record NZ_CAMLOV010000008.1, read on the forward strand.
AATAAACACCTGTTTGCCCTGCCAGCTGCCGCTGCCCGCGAAACTTTTTTTATACCAGCCAATTCCACCGGGCAAATAGCCTGTGGCACTGGCCCATTGGTTGCTAAACGGCTCTTCAATGCTCCAATCGTGCGGCAGGCCTACAGCTTTCCATTCCCTCTCTGCATCTACGCTTTTTACGCCTGCCGGGATATCACCTTTATGGAAACTCCAACCTGAGTTAAATAAAGCCGGTGCCCATTTATCCTGCGCCTTCAATACGCTAAATGGCAGCATAAAAACCATTAGCGCAATAATAAGGAAGGTCTTATTTTTCATATCAGTGAAAGGTTATATACTCTTTTTGATAGGGCCGGTGATGGTAACGACCGATCGGCCCGGAATTACACTACTGCTGCCCGATACTTTCCCGGCTTGTAGTTCGGCACTTTGTGATGTTATATATGAGGTAGCAAATTGCACATTTGCTGTACCTGTGTTTAACTTTATGGTTACATCGTTGGCAGATGGATTGATGATAACCAGCGTTAAAGCCTTATCTTTTTTAAACGCAGATACAAGCAGTTTGGTAGCCGAACCGGAAGATACATGAGCATCCACGCGGATGGCACCCGGCCTTACAAAGCGGCTATAATTGCCAAGTGCCCATAGCATTTTGCTGCTGTAAAAATTCCCGTCGGTTTTATTTTTATCTATGTAGATCAGCCCGTCCTTATAATCGTAAGGAGAGATCGCGGTCCACCATTGCCATGCCGACGCGTTAGCTACTGCCAAATCGGTGTGAATTACTGATGCGAGGTACAGCGCCGCGTTAATTCCAAGATCGCGCTTATTGCCGCTGATCTCGCCTGCATTATCGCCGAGGATACAATATTCCGATTGCCAAAAATTCAACCCTTTTACATCAGAAATGGCCTCTGCCAGGGCCTTGCGGGCTTTTACCGAGGATGGTAATGGCGATGTGGTGAAATAGCTATGCGCGGCAATGGTATTGCTAACATTGGATAGGCTACCCAGGTAGTTTGGAGAGCCGGCCTTAAAAAAATCTTTTACCTGGTTGCCCTTGCCGGGCTTATCGCCTTTAGTGAACAAGTAATTTATGCTACCTGCCTCGGCTACCAGGATTTGGAGGCTTAACTTTTCTTTGTTGAATTTATTGTTGATAGACCGCACAAGCCCGGCTATCTCTGCATTATTATAAGGGCAGCCTTCTTGTTTGCCGTCGCTCCAATCCCATTGGGGTTCGTTTACGGGGCTTATATAATCAAATTTTATGCTACTTATCTTTTCTATACCTTTTATGGTGTTTACCAGGTAGCCGGCAAAGGCATCATACTTATCTGGCGCTATGTTCACTTCACCCGCATTTGCATAGGCTTTGCCATTGCGGGTAAATTGTACCGGCGGCGTATTGGTAAAACCTAAAAACTGCTTTACACCGCGTTTCTTTGCGGCTTTTAAAAACCATATTTGCCCGGCCTGGTTTTGCCAGTTATAGCTGCCATCATTATTTAAAAACGATTCGGCGCGCCGCCATTCGTCTTTTATGCCGCTTGCTTTTCCCTGTTGCGTGCTGCCGCCGCCAATATTAAACCGCCATAACGACAAGCCGATCCCTTTAGGAGAACCATCTGCATGAGTATCGAGGCTGAACAACAGGTCGGCTATTTTTTCGCGCTTCGCATCGGGCCAGTTGCCTACAAACTGGCCGGCCCATGCATCAGAAGCCGCAAAATTACCCACGGTTTGATACGTTTTAGCCACATCAATATCAATAGTTGCTTCGCTGGACTGCCCATTGGCAACCAGCCGGCCAAGCGCCAGGCAGGTTACCGTTAACAGGGCAAATTTAATAGTTGATATTCTGGTCATTATTAAAAAAACAAAGCGGGCACGCATATTGGCGTTGCCCGCTTGTGTAAGTTACTGTTGTATAATTTGCCATTGCTGGTTGGTACCAGCATTTGTATTCCATTGTATAATACCGGCACCATTAGTGGTAGATGCGCCGTTAACATCAAGCGCAAAACCGCTGTTTCTGTTTATCGCTTTATAAATACCCGGGCTGGCAGGGGTTAATTGCCATTGCTGGTTGTTTCCTCCGTTCCATGGCAATTGAATAATTCCGGCACCTGCAGTAGTTGAACTCATGTCTACATCAAGGGCCTTGCCGCTGTTACGGTTGGTGATCTTATAATAGCCGCCACCATTGTCTGTAATTATCCATTGCTGATTGTTACCCCCATTTTGCGGCCATTGAATAATACCGGCGCCATCAACTGTTGATGAACCGTTAACATCCAGCGCCTGCCCGCTATTTTGGTTTAAAAAACGATAGAAAGCACCTGTATAAAATGCATCGGTACCACCTGCGCCCACGCCCCACGCATAGTTGAGGCGACTTAAACCCGATAAATTGGTATTTGTAACCGTGATGCTTGCGCCGCTTCCGCTTAATTGCTGCATGCTATAAATATCGCCGGTGCGTATGCCAGGCCAATAAACACTGCCCATGCCGTAACTGCGCGCCACGTTGGTAAGGCCCTGCAGGTAGGCAATTTCAGGGTCACCGCCTATGGCACCAGTGTAGTTTTTGCCGCCCGTCATGGGCACACCAAACTCGGTAAGCACAGCGCGGCTTGCATAATCACCTATATTGCTTTTGAAACGGTTTTCCCATTGCGCAGCGGTAGTGTTGGTGCCATCGCTAAAAAAGTTATAATCATGTATAGATAGCAGGCAACCGGTAAAGCGGCTATCGGCCCCTACTCCCTTAATATCCTGCGAGTAAGAGGTGCCGCTTATTAAAATATGCCCTTGCGGCACTGTTGGATAATTACTTAACCATTGCGCACAAATGGTTGTCCAGTCGGTTAACGAATATCCGTGAGGTTCGTTAAATATCTCGAAGTAAACGTGGGGGTTAGTGCCGTACCTGGCAACCACCGCTTTCCACATCAACCAAAACTCTGTCATATTATCTACTTTCCCATCGGCTTGTGATTTGGATTCCCAGCATGCCAATATTACATTCATATTTTTGCTGATAGCCTTATCAATAACGCCAATATAAGAACCCCACCACGCTTGCGACACGGTTGAATAATTCACCGGTAAGCGCAGCGTGTTTGCGCCCGTGTTGGCTTTGATGCCGGTTAACACGGCATCAGCTGTTGCGGATACGGTAGCGTAATTGTCTGAAGATGACAAGGCGCTTAAAACCAAAATACCATCGCTAAAATTATCGCCGTCTGCGGCCCAGTTTACACCCTTGAGCGGGCCGGCCGGGGGCGGGTCGGTAGTAACCGGGACAGCAGGTAAATCTACCACATCTGTTTTCCCGGGGTTATCGGCTACAGGGCCTTTATCTTTCTTACAACCGGTTATTAAAACACCAGCTATTAACACTAAACCAAATATTTTTTTCATAGGTAAGCCGGGGTTGATGCACTATTAAAGCAGAAGGGAGCAAGTAATACTCCCCTCTGCTTATTTATTAGTAACCAGTTATTAGTAACCGGCGTTTTGCTGTAATTGCCCACCCGAAGCCTGGATCTCGGTCCTTGGTATTGGCAACCAGTAGTGCTTGGTAGCAAATGAACGGCCATCCAAAGCAACTTTTGGTGTGTATACAAAGCTTCCGTCCGAAGCTTTGGTAATAATAACACCACCAGCAGGCTTGTTATCGGTAACCTCGGCAATCTTCCAACGGCGTACGTCGTAAAAACGGTGCTCTTCAAATGCCAGTTCTACACGGCGCTCGTAACGTATTGCATCGCGCATTTGTGCTTGCGATAAGCCGGCGGCCAATGCAGGCATATTAACTCCCGGGCGAGAACGGATCATGTTGATAGCCATACGTGCGCTTAAGGTTGATCCAGCCGGAACTGCATCCGGTCCGTAAGCCTCGTTAGCGGCCTCCGCAAAGTTCAGCAAGATCTCGCCGTAGCGGAAATAGATCCATGGATGAAAGCCGGCGTTGCCCCAGGGGTTTTCAAGCGGGTATGCATCGTCCATGTATTTGCGCAGGTAATATCCTGTTTTTGTTGTGTTCCAGTTGCTGTCGCCGTCTTTACTGTCTTTTCCACCCGGTATAAAGGTTTCCACATTGCGGCCTCTGTATGGCGAGCCATTGTGTAATACGGTGGCATCAAACCTTGGGTCGCGGTGGTCATATGGATGAGTTGGATCGTATCCCGAGGTTGGGTCTGTTATTGGTTTCCCGTTATCCATCTCATAATCGTCCACAAGGTTTTGCAGTGGTGTGTTACCTGCCCATCCGCCGTAACCATTTGGCCCGTTGGCAATTTCCATGTGGGTATGGTTATCATTTTTGGTGTACAGGCGCTCAAATATCACCTCGTTTGTTTCGTTAACCAAAAACATTTTGTTATACCCGCCGGTGTAAATGCCATATTTATTAAGGCCAATTACCGCCTGTGCAGCAGTTGCAGCATCGGCCCAGGTGCCCGCGCCATCATATAATGGGCTGGCAGCATAAAGGGCCAGGCGAGATTTTAATGCAAGTGCAGCACCCTTGGTAGCACGGCCCAGTTGCCACGACCCATCGTTATTTAGCGGCAGTTTTGCAGCAGCTTCATCTAATTGCGCTAAGGCATAGGCAATGCTTTCCTTAATAGTTGCACGCTTAAACAAGGTAGGGTCCTGCAGGTTATCGCTCAGTTCATAAACCTTATCACCTACCAACACTGCGCCACCGTAGTTACGGATAACATCCTGGTACCTAAAAGCCCTGATAAATTTCAGCTCGCCTTCTATACGCGCTTTGTGGCCTGCACTCATGGTTATTTTTGGCAACACGCTTAATGCATAATTACACTCGCGGATACCACGGTAGCTACGTGCCCATAATACACCGGCTCCACCTAAATTTTCGGGAGCCAGTTGGCCACGCTGTACCAACCAGGTGTCATCGTCGTTGTTGTAGATAGATTCATCAGATAGTGAACTCCACATACTGTATTCAAAGCCTCTTCCGAAACCCGGCACGGTACCATCACCTTCTTTATTTTGCAATTGTGTGCCCAAATACCTGTTGGTTACGTAAGCTTCAAATACTGTTGTGTCTGCTTCTACTGCCGAGGTAGCTATCCTATCTGTTGGCTGTACGGCCAGGAAATCTTTTTTACATCCGGCTATTGCTAACGCCGTTACTGCAAAAAGGTAAATTGTTTTTTTATAATTTTTTCTCATGACTGTTTAATTAAAATTTCACGTTTGCGCCTATGTTGATTATGCGTTGCTGCGGATAAAACTGGCCGCTGCCACTTGTACCCTCAGGGTCATAATCCTTAACTTTTGATATCGTGAAAAGGTTAAATGCGCTTGCATAAACGCGCAAGCCTGCTAATTTAATTTTAGATAGTACTGTTGGGCCAAAGTTGTAACCTAATTGTACGTTCTTTAACCTCAGGAAGGATGCATCATCAAGCCAGAAGGTATTATTGTACTGGCCGCCGCTTATTGCGCTTGATGCACGCTCTGTTACACGCGGATAGGTACCATCGGGATTGCTTGCGCTAAACCTGTTATCGGCCCAGCTGCTATAGAAGTTACCTATAGTACCAGTTTCTGGTAATACGTACTGGCTAACTTTAGATTGACCTGCAAACACTAACGCCAGATCGAAGTTTTTATAAGCCGCGTTTGCGGTAAACCCGTATGTCATTAGCGGGGTGTTACCGTATTTGGTGCGTTCGCGGTCGTCGGCAGTTATTTTACCATCCTTGTTAAAATCTTCGTATTTCAAATCGCCAACTTTGGCACCCGGCACATGCGGATAAGCATCCAAATCTGCCTGTGTGCGGAAGATACCAATGCTGTTATACAGCAGGTAGGTATATAACGGATAGCCGGTTTGTTTTTGATAATCTAACGCGCCTGATGCTTCGTCGATAAATATGATCTTGCTTTTTGCGTAGGTTATATTACCGGAGATACCCCAGGTAAAATCGCGGCCGCTATTGTTGTATCCCAGCGTAGCTTCAAAACCTGTGCTGTTTACTTTACCAATATTTTCTGACGGCACAAGCGGATCGGCATTATATGGATTTACAATACCTGATGTGGCTGGTAGAGATGCATTACGGGTAGCCAAAATGCCTGAGCGTTTTTGCTGGAAGTAAATAGCCTCGAGTGTGAAATTCCTTAAGAATGTTGCATTGATACCAATATCCAGCTTACGGGCAACCTCCCAGGTGATGTTGGGGTTACCAAGTTTTACCAAATTAATATTTGGCTGGATAACCGGATCGCTTCCGGATACAAAGCCGTTACCTACAATGATATAATTGTTAAAGTATTGAAAAGGGTTTACGGCATCGTTACCTAAAGAACCGTATGAAGCTCTAAGCTTCAAATCGTCGATAAACTTTACGTTGTCTGCAAACCAGCTTTCTTTTGATATACGGTAACCAACAGAAGCGGATGGAAAGTAACCCCATTGTTTTCCTGCGGGGAATATCGAGCTTCCGTCTGCCCTTAACTGGCCTTCAAACAAATACTTTTCATCGTAGCTATAAGCTATTCTGCTGATAACGCTGCGGCGGGTATAGTTAGAACTGGAGCCTGAGTTCCTGAAATCTGTTGCTGCGCTACCGCCCTGCGAAAGCTCAGGCAGTTGCGATGATAAGTAGTTAAGGCGCGATGCGTCAAAATAGTCGCCATGATTTTTGCTTTGCTCGTAACCAACAAACGCGTTAATATCATGCGCACCAAAGCGGCGTGCGTAGTTCAGTTTAATGTTTGACGTAATAAGCGACTGGTTGTTCTGAGATTCGAACAGTGTTGCTTTTTTATCACTACCACCTACTATTGTAGCGGTGTAGCTATCTGTTGCCTGATTGTAGGAGTACAGGTTATATGGTTTGCTAAAGTTTTTGCTGAAGTTGAAGGATTTATCAACCGAGAAAAAACCATCGAGCGAAAGCCCCTTTAATGGTAGAAGATAGCTACCCCTTAAAATTGCATTTAAGGTTTGTGAAGGGTTATCTGCCGTTCCACCAATATCGGTTACCTGTACGGCAGGGTTGTTATCTTCGATACCACGTGTTGGGTACCCGTTTGGATAGAACGCAGCAACGGTTGGTTTTGAACGATAGATTGACCTAAAGATACCGCCGGCACCTACCATTGGAAATTTACGCTGCTCTTCGCGGCCTGATAAAGACAAACCTACTTTTAACTTGCTGTTGATGTTTGCATCTATGTTGGAACGGAAATTATATTGTTTGTATTTGGTAGCGCCATTTTTGTAAATACCATCCTGGTACAACGTACCTGCCGAAACAAAGTATTTTACATCATCGCTGCCACCGGTTATTGATAAGCTATGCTGATTTTGCAAAGCCTGCGATTTTAAGGTGGTTTTCAACCAATCGGTATTAGGGAAATTGATCGGGTCGGAACCATCCCTGAATTTTTGTATCTGCGCTTCTGAATAAGTCTGGTTAGGGCCGCCGCCGCTGTTTGCATCAAGGGCAACCTCATTCATAAGCTGCGCGTAAAGTGCTGCATCCGCCATTTTAGGCAAACGGGTTGGCGAACTAAAGCCCTGGTTAAACGAATAGTTGATGGTTGGTTTACCGGTTTTGCCCCTTTTAGTGGTAACCAATATAACGCCATTAGCTGCACGGTTACCGTAAATGGCCGCCGATGCATCCTTTAGTACAGATACACTTTCGATGTCATTCGGGTCAAGGCGCTCCAAACCGCCTATCTGGCCGGGGATACCATCAACAACAACCAATACGTTATTGCTGCCGGTTGTAGCCAAACCCCTTATGGTAATGCCAGAGCCATCGTAACCAGGCTCGCCACTGCGGTTATTTACAATTACACCAGAAAAACGGCCGGCCAAAGAGTTAGAAAGGTTGGGCTGCGGGCTTTTCACCAGGTCGGCACCTTTTACCTGCGATATTGATCCGGTTAAGGTAGCTTTCTTTTGGGTGCCGTAACCTACTACTACCACTTCGTTCAATGATTTGGCATCGGCGCTTAACTGCACATTTAAAACCGATTTGCCATTAATAGCTACTTCCTGTGTATTGTAGCCGATAAAAGAAAACAAAAGTGATGCGTTTGGATCTTTTACAAGGAGCGTAAACTTACCGTTGACGTCGGTAACAACACCCTGTGTAGTGCCTTTAACAGCAACTGTTACCCCAGCCAGCGGGAGCCCCTTCTCATCGGTTACTACACCCATTACAGACAGGTCCGCAACTTTGGTAAACTTAACGGAAATTTTATGGCTGCTGCCGCTTGCCATAGCCGGAGAGGAAAGCGGAATTGCCGAGATGAGCAACAAGCCTATAGCTGCTCTTACGCCTCCATGCGGTGAAAATTCCTTCAGTAAATTTTTTCTCATGTTTTTTAATTTAACGGTTTGATAATTGGTTTGATTAGCACTCGCCCTGCGAAATAGCCGTGTAAAAAATCTGCAGATTGATCACATTAGGCAAAAAAACAAAGCGCTTACAATTGGTATATGGCAGCTAAGGTCGAGTAAAAGTGCTTACGCAAAGGGTGGTTAATTCTCAAATAAAAAGGGGTAAAAACGTATTTTCGCTATAAAAACACGAAAAAATCAATTTTTTTATGCGATAGTATGCAGTAAGTGTTTTTTTGATTTGGGGAGGGGGATGATAAAAAATACAGCTGCTTTGTTACAGTTAAAAAGGCTGTGCAATTAATTAAACCCGAAAGAATTAAAGGAAGCAAAGCGTGGCTAACTGAGCGTTGGTTGCTTTGTTAGTACTGTTGCGATTGCCGGCGTTACGTTAGTTTGCAATCGGTTTTTTACCGTTATAATTGAACTTGCCAAGCACCCAGGCACCAACCAATTCGCCCTGCATCTTGCCATTGGTAATGCCGTCCTGAAAATGGATACCACCCAGCAATCTCGAGTAACCGGCTTCTGCGGCTGCTTTGTTAAACGAATTGAATTGCCGCGCGGCAACACCGAACTCCACTTCAACATCGTCGGTATACTTAAAATTATCGCCAAAAAACGAAGTAAGGATGGCTGCGGCTGTTGATGAAATAACGGAGTGGCCGCTTAGATACTCCGGGAACGGCGGTGTTTGCAAAAACGAATGCCACCTTGCATCCATGTATTTATGGATGGCCGTTTCGGGGCGGATGCGGTTGGTTTTATATTTTTCATTCCAACAGCTGATAAAGCTATCCATCAGCCCGATAGCCACCATGGTGTTTACCTGCATTGCGCTTTCGAAATCGATACCTGCTTTTTTGCAGGCAATGCCGGTTATGCCCATCCAGTGCGCGCCGGGCGAGATCTTTTTCAAGCCTATCTGCATGTGCCCGTTATCTTGCACGGCAAAAGGGTTACAATCCCAAAAAGCGGCAACCGTTCTCTGATCGGCAGATAAGGAATCAGCATCCAGGCTATGGCATTGCAGCAGATATTTATAAAATGCCGAAGTTTTATCTGTGGAGAACGGAACAGGCGGCACAGGAATAAACTGGCCGGAAGATTTAAGCGTGAGCGGCCTTACCGTGCTAAAATAAGGTTCAACTGCGGCAATATAGGCGGGCGGCGTTGGGTCCCAGGATCCCGGCGTTTCTTTTAGGGTATAGCGTTTGTAATTACTTATTTTATTGTAACCATCGCTTTTGGCATAGGCCAGTATCTGCGCACTTATTTGCTGCCCATATTTTAACGAACTATCTATTTTACCCTGCGAAAAGCCTGCATTGAGGCAAGAATCTATCAACTTCTGTTCAAATACTTTCAATGCGGCGCCCGAGGGTTGTAATTTTGATGCCGTAGCCACCATTGCGAATACCGCACTTAACCGGGTATCAAAACCTGTGGTTACTGATGGGGATTTTATAGCCGGATAATTATTTAAAATGGTATCGAGCTGCTGCATTTTGGGATCATTTTTAGATAAAACCTCGTAGCCCGAAATACTGGTATATGCAAAAAAACGTGCCGCTAAGGGCGGATTAGTTACATCGTGGATCATCACCACCATCATTTGGTTAATCACTTTTGTAATATCCGCCGATGTTAGCTTAGGTGTAACCTTTGCGGGCCTGCAGCCCGGGTTAACACCGATCAATAAAATAAAAGCAACAAAATAGTATAAGTTTTTCATCGGCTGTTTAATTGATAGGCCCGCATAGGCTGCTGGCTAATGCCAAAAAGGATTTTATCACCAATGGTAGTTACGCTTCTTACATCTCCTGTAACCTTAAAACCGGACTCCCTCTGGCTAACTGTTGCGAAACCTCCATTCTTGCTGCCTTTTAACAGCATGCCAAAATTAGCGTCCGCTTTGCCGAAGCGAAGCCGGGTGTTATTGATATTTCCGCAAAATAGCAGGTCGGTTATACCATCCTTGTCGTAATCTAACGGGGTAATGGTAAATACCGGGGAAAACTGCGCCCCGGCAGGTAATTTCCCCACGTGCAACTTGCCCGATCTGTCGCTCAAAAACAAGGTTGTGGCTAAAGTATTGGCAGTAAGGTGGCCTGCGCTCTGCAATTCGGCGGTAGTAAAAACATCGTTAAGGGTAGCGTCAGCATATGACTTGTAATCGGTAAAACGCGGCCGCATCATGCTCACCTGCTCTAACAGCTCGTCGCGGGTAACATAAGGATAGCTTTGATGATTGATGTAAAAGCATAAGATGGGGTCGATGGCGCCATTCTTATCAAAATCTTTAAAATACATTTCGGCGGGTTCCGCGTCGCTTACCTTACATTGCGAATTTGTACCCTGGTTACCCAACACCAGGTCTGGGTGTCCATCTCCGTTAAAATCGCCAACGGTTACACAATTCCACCAGCCCGAATACTTTTTGGGCAGGTACTGGGCCGTTTCATCCTCAAACTTACCATTCTTGTTAATAAAAATGGTTACCGGCAACCATTCGCCAACCAAAACCAGGTCGGCACGGCTGTCGCCATTCATATCTACCCAGGCGGCATCAGTAACCATGCCCAGTTTTGTCAACCGTGGCAGGAATTGTTTGGTTGCATCCTTAAAATGCCCTTTACCATCGTTTATCAGTAAATAACTTTGTGGCGCCTCGGGGTAACGCCCGGGAACAACCCTCCCGCCTAAGAAAAGGTCGGGGAAGCCATCGCCGTTTACATCGGCAGCTTTTACACAGCTTTTGCTGGTGTAAAGCGCGGGCACTGCATTTATAGCTTTTATAAAACCGCCTTTACCATCATTCATATACAGGTCATCGCCCAACGCCGGGTCGCCTGCCTGCAAATCATGGTAACCTGCCGATGCGCAAAAAAGATCGATATGCCCATCCTTATTCACATCGAGAAAAACGGGGATAACTTCGCTCTTTAGCTTGCCTTCTTCAAATACGGCGAGCGTTTTCTTAACAAAACCTCCTCCGGCGCGTTGGATAAAAAGCGTAGAGGGTTGCCCGCTGCCGCCACCTATAAAAATATCTTCAAGTCCATCGCCGTTAACATCGGCCTTGGCTACATGTGGCCCCGAAAACGAAACGGGGTTAACCAAAAGTGGTTGCCTCTTAAAATCGTTAACACCCGTTGTCGGCGCAGTGAATTTGACCGGACTGGTAATTTCGGAAAAAATTTCCTTTGGCTGAGGTGAAGCGATATCCACACCCGCCGCGTCTTTTTCTGATACGGTAAGCACATGGTTCAGCGCCGGCTTTTCAATCGTTTGTATCTTGCCCGATGGCCATCGCACTTTTACTGCATCAACAGCTTTATTTTCACCAAACCCAAAATGCACCAGTGTGGTTACAGTTGACTGATACCCGCGAGCCGGCATTTGCTGGATGGTTTGTTGCTTATCGCCCATAATGGCGGTAACTGTTGCCCCTATCCCATCGGTGTTTTTACCGGCGCCTTTCAACTTAATATCGAGGTAAGTGTTGCCGGTTAGCTCCTGCGAATTATTCTGCAATATGGAAGCAGGCTGGTTAACATTGTTGGTTACCAGGTCCAGGTCGCCATCATTATCCAAATCGGCGTAGGCACTTCCATTACTGTTAGATGGCTGCGTAATACCCCATTTGGCTGATACATCCTCGAAGATAAAACCTCCCTTATTTTTAAACAGGTAATTTTTAACACTGGATGCAGGCATGTCCTTCACAAGGTTCAGCAAGTCTTCGCGCATAACACGGCGGTCTTTTAAATTATCGCCCATGTATTTCAGGAAATCCATATTAGTATAATCGCGCAAAAAACCGTTTGATACGAAAAGGTCCTTCCATCCGTCGTTATCATAATCGGCAAACAAGGGTGCCCAGCTCCAATCGGTGTTAGATATGCCTGCCTGCTGCCCTATCTCGCTAAACGTACCGTTACCATTATTAAGGTGCAGCATATTACGCATGTACTGGTAATAAAAGCCGGCCTTTACGTTCATGTTAAAGTACTCATAATTATCGGTACCCATCAATAACTTCTGCCGATGATTGTCTTCGGGCAGCATATCCAGCGTATAAATATCGGGATATCCGTCGTTATTGATATCGCTCACCTCGTTACCCATCGAATAAAACGACGTGTGGCCGAGGGTTTGTTTTAACTGATCGGTAAAGGTTCCGTTTTTGTTATTGATGTATAATTTATCGGGGATGCTGTAATCGTTATCAAGGTATATATCCGGCCAGCCATCGTTGTTTATATCAGCAATACCCGCTGCAAGCCCGTATGATACTGTACCATTTTCTATCCCGGAATTAGCGGTAACGTCTTCAAACTTGCCATTATTATTTTTTAACAACCTTGCACCACGCTCTGCATCTTTTGTTTTCACAAGATCCTTTAACGCGTATACATCTATGTTATTTAACCTTTCGGGGCTGTGGTTAACCAACAATAGGTCCAGGTCGCCGTCATTGTCATAGTCAAAAAAATAACCCTGAGTACTGTAAGAAGGGAAATTTAACCCGTAATTGCTTGTTTCGTCTTTAAATTGGGGGATGCCCTGTGCGTTATTACCCTGGTTTATTAATAGCTGGTTTATGCGTTTCTCGGGCCGTAGTTTGCCAGAGTAGCATAAATACAGGTCCGGAAGGCCGTCGCCATTTACATCTGCTACCGTCGCGCTGGTTTTCCAGGGCCCGGGCCGGCCGGCAACGTTGGCAGTGGCCGTAATATCCCCAAACACCATTTTGCCTTTATTGAGGTACATTTTATTATCAACCATGTTACCTGTGAAATAAATATCCTGCAGTCCATCGTTATTGAAATCGCCTACGGCCACGCCGCCGCCGTTATAAAAATACTCGTATACCAGTACGTTGGTATTTAACCCTTCGGTAAGTTGGTTTACAAAGCCAACATGTGTTTGCGTGGTATCTAATTCTGTAAAAAGCGGCACAGAGTTGCCGCTATCGCCCGAAGAGTTTACAGAGCCGCTTTTACATGCCGCAAAAAAAAGCATGTAGAATAAAAGGCCTGCGCAAGTAATGCTCGTTGGCCGGGACAGGGGGCTCCGGGTTTGCAGCTTCATAAATTAGGGTGCACCGGCTGTTAACGGCCGGTTAAATAATTATTGGTTATAATTGGCAGCCAAGATAGCCCAAAGCACCATTTACGTACAGGGGTAAATTGTGATAATTTGGGGGTTAATATGGTAACACTCGTAATTATTCGCCATGCCGGTTATTGTTACGGTCAATTGCCTGTTCTGCCCACAAATTCATTGGCCACCATGTCTTCAGCCAGATTTTTTCGGTATTTTTTCATATACTGAGAAGGATTGATACCAAACACCTTTTTAAATTGCTCTCTAAAATATTTTATATCGTTTATACCCACCAGAAAGGATGTTTCGAAAACGTTGTGCCTGCTATTGATGAGTATCTCTGCCGCTTTACGCAGCCTGATAAATCTGATAAACCCGTTTGCCGACTGCCCGGAAATAAACTTAATTTTTTTATATAGGGACGAATGCGAAATACCCAGTTCGCCGGCCAGGGTTTGAATGTTAAAGTCGGGATCCATCAGGTGTTTCTCCACCACTTTTATACAATTATCCAGGAAGGTTTTGTACTCGGCCGGGATCTTCTGGTTGGTAGCATTTAACGTAATCTCGTTATAAAAATACTTTTGCAGGTTATTTTTGTTACGGAGGATGCCGGCCACGCGGGCCTTTAAAAGTTCTTTATCAAAGGGCTTGCTGATGTAGTCGTCTGCTCCGCCTTCTATCCCCTTCAGTTTAATTTCGGGCGATGCACTGGAGGTAAGCAGTATCACCGGGATATGGCTAATGCCGATGTCTTCCCTAATGGCTGTACAAAGCTCGATACCTGTCATCTGATCCATCATTACATCGCTTATAACAATATCAGGCAGTACATCCTTAATAATGCTTAATCCCTCCTTACCGTTAATAGCCGAGTGTACCTTGTAATCGTTTTTGAAAAGCAGCTTAAGGTACTCCCTGATATCATCATTATCATCTATAACGAGGATCGATTTCATTTCGGAGGTTGCTTCCGGATCCTCTGTAAGCAAGTTTGATTCTTCCGCTGCGCTTTCTACCATCTCGGTAGCTACAAGTTCCTGCAACAGCACGGATGTGGTCTCGCTGTCCTGATATATCAACTGGTTATTCAAATGATCGCGTCCTTTCATTAGCGATATAGTAAACTTAGTGCCGCCCCCGTTATTATTTTCGTGGCGGATAGTTCCCGAATGGCCTTCGATAAACTTTTTAACCAGGAATAAGCCGATCCCAAACCCGCCTACCGACGGACCTTTGCCGCTTTCCTGCTGGTAAAATTTAGAATAAAGCTTCTCTTCTGTTTCCTTATTAATACCAAAGCCGGTGTCTATCACCTCTATGTTTACCCGGTCTTCCTCCTCGGCCAGCACTACTGTTACACTACCGCCGGCGGGTGTAAACTTCATAGCGTTTGACAGGAGATTAAATAACGCTATTTCTATCTTTTCTCTATCGGCAAATAACTCGATGTGCTGATCGGCGCAAATAAACTCGAAGTTGAGCCCCTTCGCCTTTGCCTGGTGCGTAAAGCACAAAAAAACCTCTTTACAAAGCTCCACAATATTAAGCCTGTAAATGGTTAGGGTGCCTGCATCCGAGTCGGCTTTGCGAAACAACAGCAATTGGTCTACCAAACTGAGCAGGCGTTTGGCGTTACGGTAAACTATATTAAGGCTACTGGTATCAACCTCGCGCTCGTGGTAAAGCAGCTCTTTTATAGGGTTGATGATAAGCGTTAAAGGCGTACGGAATTCATGGGATATATTGGTAAAAAACGAAAGTTTACGCTCGTTAAGTTCTTTGTCTTTCTCGGCCGAAAGTTGGGCAAGCTTAATTTCGTACTTTAAGTTTGCCTGGTTTGCCCTATATTGCAAGTAATAATAAATAACCAAACCTATTGCCAACGCATAGCTTAAATAAGCCCACCAGGTTTTGTACCATGGCGGTAGTATTTTTATTTGCAGGGTAGCATAATCATTAAACCACACACCATCCTGGTTAGAGCCTTTTACTTTAAAAGTGTAATTGCCGGGTGGTAAATACCTGTATACAGCCGAGTGCTGGTTGCCAACAAAGTTCCATGTTTTATCCAGCCCTTCCAGTTTGTAAGCAAACTCTCCTTTTTGAGGGTAGGCGTAATTTAAAGAAGTATATTGGATAGAGAACACCGATTGGTCTGGCTGTAAAACCAGCTGTCGGTTTTCGTTGATGGCTCTTGACAACGCAATTCCGTTCGCCTGCTGATCGTGTTCGTCCTGCTGGTTACCAAAAATCTGCAGGTTGGTAAGCACTACTTTGGGCTTAAAATAACTTTTGTTAACAGCCTCTGTGTTAAAAATATTTAGCCCCTCGGCACCACCAAAATACATGGTGCTGTTTCGCCTGTCGTAAATAACAGATCCGACATTAAACTGACCGGCTTGCAGCCCGTTGGACTGATCGAAATTTTTTACGTAGTTTTTGTCGGCATTTATGTTAGATAGCCCCTTATTAGTGCTGATCCATACCGATTGATCCGCAGCCTGCTGAATGGCATAAACTGTATTATTAGCTAACTTGTTTTTTTCGTTAAAATATTGAAAAGTATGCTTGCGGATATCATAAACTAACAAACCGTCGCCCTCTGTACCGACCCAAAGCTTATCCGGGCTTAAATAAAGCGCAAATATTACTAACCCCGGCAAAAATCGCTTCTCCTCGGCTACCGTAAAGTAACCTCTAAACTTTTTTGTCTTAATGTCCAGTATATCCAGGCTGCCGCCGTAGGTGCCTACCAGCAGGTTACCGTGCTCATCTTCCGTTATGGCCCTAACATCGTAAGAGCTAAGCTTACTATTTGCCGGCGTGTAATTGGTAAACGTACCAGTGGCAGAATTAAACAGGCTAAGCCCGCCGCCATTAGAGCCTACCCATAAGTTTTTCTCCCGGTCCTGGTAAATTACCCTTACGTCGTTTGCGCCAAGCGTTTTGGCATCGTTGGCCTTATGGCTGTAGTTTATAAACGAATCGGTACCGGCATTGTACTTGAACAAACCTTTGGCATAAGTGCCAAACCACAAATTGCCTTCCTTATCATTATAACCGGATAGGATGGCATTATCTGTTAAACTGCCCGGGCGGCCATCGGCATAGTAACGTTTCACTATGCTGCCATCGGGTCGGGTTTTATAAATCCCGTCGCCATCTGTACCAAACCATAGTAGGCCAGAGTTATCCTGGCACATACCATAAAACCTAACTAAACTTTTGCCCGAAGCGTCTTCGTGTATCTTCTGCACCCTGGTAAACTTTTCGCTAATGCTACTTACCATATAAACGCCCTCACCGTAGGTGCCAACCCATATATTCTGGTGGCGGTCGAGGTAAATATTTTGTACAGAACGCTGTGTCATGTTATAGCCGTCATCGCCTACAACAGGTGTTAGCTTAAAATCAGCATCAGTTGCGGTAAACGCCTTTAACGGAAGTTTGTATAGGCCACCATCTTGCAGCCCGATAAGCAAGTTATTTTCTTTGTCTTCGTTTAGCGCGATGTATGTGTTGCTTTTAATTTCTTTTTGCCGTGTTTGAAACTGGGTAAAATTGCCGCTGCCGCGATCATAGTACAGTAGCCCGCTGCTTGTCGCTATCCAGATATTATGCAAATGATCTTCAAATATCTCATTAACCCTCCCTATCGGTTTATTGCCAACTGCCAAAAAATTGGACGCCTTGCCGATAAGTTTCCCGTTTTTTTGATGAAAAACGTTAATACCCCCATCCTGCGTGCCCAACCATAGTAAACCTTTGGAATCTTCGAGTATGGCAACTATGCGGTCGCTTGTTAACTGCGGCAAATTCGTTGTATCATAGCTGATATAATCTCCGCTCCTGGTTTTAAAGTAGGAGAAACCAGACCCGTAAGAAGCGATCCAAAGGTTGCCGCCGCCCGCTTGCGCAATGTTATCAACATCGTTTTTGACGACATTATGATTGCGGAGGTTGTAATGTGTAAATTTTTCCGTCCTCGTATCCAGCTTGCTTAAGCCATCCCTGGACGAAACCCATACATTGCCAACATTATCAGAAAAAACCTTTTGGACGAAATTGCTCGATAACCCGGCAGAATCGTCCTTGTTTGTTTTATATACTTTAAATACTGAACCATCAAAACGATTCAGCCCGTCGCTGGTAGCAAACCACATAAAGCCGCTTTTGTCCTGGGTTATGCTGTTAACAATGCCGAATGATAGCCCATCCTTCATCGAATACTTCAGTACCTTATTCTTTACGGGTGCCTGTCCGTAACTAATAAGGGTAATGCCGGCAAATAATATCAGCAAATAGATTCTTCTCATTACATTTTAATCAGTGCCATGCATTAATATTAAATAAGCAGCCAGCAATTATAAAAATCCGGTTAATAAATAGCAATATGCCCTCGCTACGAAAGGCTTAATGGCAAACGGTTGAAATGGTTTATAATTAATACAAAACTAATGGTTATCCGCAGCACTTTATAAGTATTTGTAAAGATTTATAATTGGCTATTGTGATGCATGCCAAATGTAGTAAACGACCGGCTGCTACAATAGCAAATCGCATACTGGAAGCAGAAGTCGTTAGTCCGCTGGCGATTGGTGCCTGTTATGATACTCTCGACTATTATGCATAGAAAAAATGGCCGGTTCGATTTGCCATTAAAATTCACAATTGAGGATTTGAAAGTTCGAGCCGCAAAGGCAGGCGGATATTTAGTTTTATTTTCGTGGCAAACAGATTGTTACCAAGGCAAAAAAAAGGGACAAACGATATTTTCTCGTTTGTCCCAAGGGAGTGATCCCGCTGGGATTCGAACCCAGGACCCCAACATTAAAAGTGTTATGCTCTACCAGCTGAGCTACGGAATCATCTTTTAAACTTATTTCGCTACTGTCAGCGCTTCCGTTTAAAGTGGTGCAAATATACGCTTATTGGGTATTGCCTGCAAGTCTATTTTAAATTAATTTTCTACCGCAAAATAAGGCTTTCATTATCAGTTATTAAGGGGTGTAAATCCCTATTTTCCCTTTGTCGCCTGCCAGTAAAACAAGGTTGCCCTTTTTTGCTTTACGGCAAACGTTGTAACTTGTGCTATCAATTTTTACCCAATTTTTACCGCCATCGGTAGTGATATTACTACCCGGCGTGCCGGTGGATAGGAATGTATCGCCTTTAATATACTCTACACAGGACTGATAGCCGGCCGGGCCAATTACAGGCATGGTGTAGGCAAAACGCGATGCACCATTAGGCATAATATAAGCAACCGAGTCTGCCCGGGTATCTTTAGCATAATTACCACCGACTACTACCAACTGGCTTTTACCAATTGCAACCGAAAATGCGCCCCGGCTTTGGTCGCCGTTGGTTAGCGGTAGCGGCCTATTTAACCAAAGGGGGAAGCCCTCTCTTATGGGTGTTTCCAATATGCGGCTTTTGGCGCCGCCGGTTACAATGGTAAGCAGGCCGTCGTCGGCACGCAGGCAGGTGCCGCTTGCTGCAAATGCGGCTTCTCCGGCTATGGCGGGCGGCGCGCTATACAGTTCGGCCCAGGTTTGGCCGCCGTTTTTTGTTTCCAGCATTAAAAACTGGCCCTTTATAGGGTCGCCTAATACAAAACCGTGTTTTTTATCGGCAAAGGCCATAGCATCTAAAAAATACACGCTATCAGCGTTACGGTATTTCTCCTGCCAGGTTGCGCCGCCGTCGGTGGTTTTTAGTATAAGCGCAGGCGTGCCCGAACTCATGATAACCGCTTCGGTAGCAGAGAAAGCCTCAATATCCCTAAAATCGCTTTTCTCGTAGCCCTTTAGCTGTTGCCATGCCCATTTTTTGCCGCCATCGCTGCTGATGCCCACGTGGCCGCCACTGCCGCTTACCCAGGCAATGCTATCATTAACTATGGATAAGCCGCGGATGCTGGTGCGCAGCGGTTGCTGTTGCACCGCGGTGATGGTTTGTGCCTTTAAATTCGTGCCGATGAACAGCAATGCCGGCAACGCGACGAATAGGATAATTTTTAGTTTCATTTTACACGTGCCCAGTTTTCGCTTCGCCCAAATAGCGAAATGCCAATATAGCCACGAATTTTTAAATTATCGCCCTTAATTGTCATTTTGCAACTATAGGTTTTGCCCGATTTGGGGTCGTAAATGGTGCCGCCTTCGTACACATCGTCTCCATCAAAAGTAAAATCTTTCAATAGCTCTATCCCCAGTTTATGGCGCGATTGCAGAGCCTTATCGGGGTTTAGCGCATCCAGTTTGGGGTTGCCGTTGGCATCATTAGGTTCTTTCATCCAGGCGAGTTTACCGAAATATTTATCTCCTTTTTTGTAAATAAGCACCTGGCCTTCGCCGCTTGGGTTTATCCATTTGCCTAAAATTGCGTCGGCTTTTTGTGCCGAGGCGGTAAACGCGCATGCTATAGTAAACAGCAATGCCATGCAGGTTTTTTTGATCATGAAGTGTATAATTGGTTGCCCGAAGGTAGGTTTTACCGGCGTATTTGCAAAACGCAGCTTATTTTGCATTTATTTTTATTTGGATGGGGTAAACGTTTATATTTGCAGCCCGCAATGTAAGCATGGCCGCAAGCCGACGTACATTAAAGGAAAAATCGTTCTATTGCCCGGATGGCGAAATTGGTAAACGTTGCGGTCTCAGAAGCCGTTGAGAATTGTCTCTTGAGAGTTCGAGTCTCTCTTCGGGCACATCCATTTTAGATGTGAGATATGAGATGTGAGATATGAGATTTACTCGTCGCTTGCATCTCATATTGATCGTTTGGTCTTAAAGATATCGAGCCTGCACAGGGCTTGTCTCATATCTAAAATCTCACATCTCAAATCTTTTTTAATGCCCAGGTGGCGAAATTGGTAGACGCACCATCTTGAGGGGGTGGCATTCGTAAGGATGTACGAGTTCGAATCTCGTTCTGGGCACAATTAAACGTGGCATTTGCAAGGATGTACAAGCCTGCCTGCCGGTAGGCAGGTTCGAATCTCGTTCTGGGCACTTCAAAAACATTTTTTTTTAGCCATCAGATGATACCGGCATCCTTGGTTGTTTTAAGGTATCAGCAACAAAGGGCATCCACGATTATTCATTATTGGCGGAATATTGCTGCCTAAAATAAAGTAGAAATGTCCTCTCTACATGGTTACCCATTACAAAATCCATTAATTCACCTCTTCACCGGCTAACAGCATATCCGCCAGCCGTGTATCCAGGTTATAAATATCTTTCCTGAAATTCAGGTACCCTCTGCGGTCGGCAAAGGCTGTAAAATAGGCTATAAACACAGGGGATTTTGCCTTTAAGGTAATATAACGTTCTTTGCCAGCATGCATACTGCGGGCAATATTTTCATCCGTCCAGTGTGCATCGCCCTTTAATAAAAAAGCGGCAAACTTGGCGGGTTCGTTTATGCGGATACAGCCGTGGCTAAACGCACGTGATGTTTCGCCGAATAAGGATTTTGAAGGCGTATCGTGCAGGTAGATGTTGTAACTGTTTGGAAAAAGGAATTTCACCAGCCCTAAAGAATTATCGTTGCCTGGCTTTTGCCGCACAATCGGCAAGCCGTTGCTATATCCTATTATTTCCATGTTATGCTCGTTCAAATAATTGTGATTCTTTTTCATTCCGGGTATAATCTCTTTGGTTAATATACCCGGCGGGATATTCCAGTAAGGGCTAAAAACGATGTATTGTATTTCGCCGTAAAAGGCTGTTGTGGGGTGGTCGGTTTTACCAACCACTACGCTACTGCTCCAAAGCAGGCTATCGGCATGGTAAACATGCATTTTAAATTCGGGTATATTAACGGCCACATAATCAGTGTTTAAACTTACAGGAAGCCAGCGGCTACGCTCCATATTTACCAGTATTTGCTTTATTCGGGCCTGCAATGGTACGTTAAGCTCTGCCAGGGTTCCCTTATTTAAAAGCCCGTTAACTGCCAGTCCGTGCCTGTCCTGAAACGCCTTTAAAGCGCCCTGCATTTCAGCATCATACATATTTTTGATAGTATCGCCATCAAAATCCCCCAGTTTATACAAGCGCGCCTTAAGCAGCGGAATTATTGCCGAAGTATCGCCCAAGACGAGTTTTTTGCTTATGGTAATGGGCAACCATTCGTCTTGCTCAGCCAGCTTGCTGTACTTTCTAAGGTAAGTTCTTAATAATTCGTACTGGCGGTAAACCGGTTCGTTTAATGATAGTTGCTTGCCGGGTGTTTTCAATAAGCTATCGAGGTAATGGCTGTACACCACCTTCTTTCGTGGCAACAACCACCCGCTGGCCCTGCTGGATGCAACATCAAGCCCCTGGTAAGCCGCTTTCGAAAAATTGAAGTATTGGGCGGTGAGCATCAATTCCGTTTGTATTTCGGGCTGTTGGCCTGGCGTTGCTTCGTTTATTAAAGAATCCAGCACGCGTTGATAGGGTGGGCTCTTACTAAGCCCATCGCCTTTAAAATTCAGGATCCGGCTGGTTAAGTTGCTTGCCTGTTCAATAAGCAAACCCTTATCAAACCATGCATAAGCAAAACCCCGTTGCCTGTAAAAATCAGTAACCTCGGTTTGGTTAATCTCCAATAACGGATAGCGTTTAAAAAAAACTGCAATTTGCAAACTGTCAAAAGAGCTACCGGCTATTGTTGTATCACGATGTATCGTTACCGCTGTTTTTGGCGGTTGTTGCCCACAACCAGCCAACGATGCACAGGTTGCAATAGCTATAAGGGATATTTTAAGAAGATACAGTTTCATAGACGGTGATTGAACATTGGTGTTGTTACCGCCGCCTCTTCAAATTTATGCAGGCAAAGTGTGTTATTAGATGAGCGTAACCATTTTATAAAGTGATAAGCGTCACTTACAATTTAACGGCCTTATAATAGCTTTGTGGGCACTGATGGGCATTAATACTTCTCCTACCTAAACTTACTCCAAAATTTGCTCCAGCTTATTTATAGTAATTGGCTTGCTTATAAAATCCTGCACAGTGGTGTAGGTGAAGGCACGCTCTTTATCCTTGCTAAAGATAGACGAGGTGGCTATATAAATTTTTGCGCCGACAGTACTATCCATATTTAAACGGTTATACTCTTCTAAAAACTCCCACCCATCCATTACCGGCATCCTCAAATCCAGGAAGATGTGTTGAGGTAACTGCCTCTTATCGTTTTTTATTGCATCCTGCAATAGCCCTATTGCCGCCCGGCCATTTAAACAGCCGGCGATGTTTGCATCAGGCACAACCCTTTTGGTCAATTTTTCGAGAATGAAATTATTGATGGGGTCGTCATCTATAATCAGCACATTTACTGGGGGATAAGTGTTCATGTGTATATAACACACCAAGCAGAAATTGTTTTAGTTAATTTATAATTAATAAAATTATGCATTTAAATCCCCCTTTATACGCAATTCGTTTTGCCTCCCAATTACGTTTTTTTAGTATCTTCACCCATCACTTTAGCATGGTTATGAAAAAAACCCTCACCCTAAGTTTACTGGCCTTATCGGCAGCAAGTTTCGCACAGCAAAAAACGTTAATTGGCTTTACACCGGCGTCCTCGGCAAACCAAATAGCTGCCGAAAAAACCTTTGATGCGGCTTTAAGTGCACAGCGTATTGGCGAAACCATTAAAACGCTGTCGGCTTACCCACATAACCTTGGCTCGCCCGGCAGCAAGGCTGTTGCAGATAAAATTTTGGCTATGTACAAAAGTTACGGGTTGGATGCGCACCTCGAAACCTACACCGTATTATTCCCAACGCCAAAAACACGGGTGCTGGAGTTAACCGGGCCAACCGCCTACACTGCTCTGCTAAAAGAGCCGCCGCTGGCACAAGATGCCACATCCGGCCAAGCTAACCAACTACCTACCTATAACGCCTGGAGCGCCGATGGCGATGTACGCGGGCAACTGGTGTTTGTAAATTATGGCCTGCCCGATGATTACCTAAAACTGGATGCCATGGGGATAGATGTAAAGGGTAAAATAGTGATTGCAAAATACGGCCGTTCGTGGCGCGGCATAAAGCCGAAGGTAGCTTACGAGCACGGCGCAATTGGCTGTATCATTTATTCGGACCCGGCAGATGACGGCTATTCGGCGGGCGATGTTTACCCAAAAGGGGCTTATAAGAACGAGCACGGCGTGCAGCGCGGCTCGGTAATGGATATGGTACTTTACCCCGGCGACCCGCTTACCCCCGGCCTTGGTGCTACCAAAGATGCCAAACGGCTGGACAGGAAAGACGCTACAACGATATTAAAGATACCAGTACTGCCAATAAGCTACCACGATGCCCAGCCATTGCTGGCTGCTTTAGATGGCCCCGTAGCACCCGATGGCTGGGCAGGCGCCTTGCCTATTACCTATCATATTGGCGGCGGCAAGGCCATCGTACACCTAAAAATGGAATTTAACTGGGATATGGTGCCGGCTTACAATGTTATTGCAAAAATAAAAGGCTCGGGCTACCCGGATGAGTGGGTGATGCGCGGCAATCACCACGATGCCTGGGTAAACGGCGCCAACGACCCTATTAGCGGGCAGGCTGCTATGCTGGAAGAAGCCCGCGCCATTGGCGATCTGTTGAAAACCGGCTGGAAACCAAAGCGAAGCATTATCTATTGCTCATGGGATGGCGAAGAACCGGGGCTGGTAGGCTCTACCGAATATGCGGAGGACCATGCTAAAGAACTACAGCAGAAAACCGTTGTATACATCAACTCGGATAGTAATGCCCGCGGCTTTTTGGGTGCAGGCGGTTCGCAGGCGCTGGAGGGTTTTATAGATGAAGTTACCCAGGGCGTAACCGACCCGCAAACAAAAGTGAGCGTGTTTGAGCGGAAGAAGGCATCGCAGCTGGTAAACGCGTCTTCCACTGCCGACAAAAAGGAGATACTTGAAAGCAAGGGTCAAAAGCTGTCGGCACTGGGTTCGGGGTCTGATTTTTCTTCGTTTTTGCAGCATTTGGGTATTACCACGTTGGATCTTGGCTTTGGAGGGGAAGACGGAGGCGGCGAATACCACTCTATTTACGATTCGTTTGACGATTACAAACGCTTTAAAGACCCCGATTTTGCTTACGGCGTTGCGCTTGCCCAAACCGCAGGCCACACGGTACTGCGCATGGCCAATGCCGAGGTTTTGCCATTCGATTTCCGCAGCCTGCAGGCAACTATCAGCAAATACGCTACTGAACTAAGTAAACTTGCCGACGATACCCGCGAGGCCACAAAAGTTGATAATCAGCTTGTTGGCGCAAATTATTACACCCTCGCTGCCGACCCAACCCACCAGTACAAAGCACCTGTTGCAAAGGATACCGTACCTGCCATCGATTTTAAACCGCTTACCGCCGCGCTGGACTCCTTAAAGAAAAGTGCGGACAAACTGGCCACCTACTGGGGCACTGCGGTACTTGCCGATGGCAGCCACGATAAACTAAACAAACTGCTTTACCAGGCCGAGCAGCAACTATTGGCCGCCGAAGGTTTGCCCCGCCGCGGATGGTACAAGCACACTATTTTTGCTCCTGGTTTTTACACAGGCTATGGCGTTAAAACCATCCCCGGCATCCGCGAAGCTATTGAGCAACGCAACTGGGAGGAAGCAAAGCAACAAATAGCCGTGGTTTCGGGGCGGATAAATGCTTTGGCGGCTTATTTGGCGGAGGGGGCGAAATAGCCCTAAGGTAAACGCATAGCAGGATCAACCATCTAAAAGGTAAACCTGTTTCAGGACGTTTGGCCGTACGAATCGTACAACTCGTACAGTTCGTACAAGCTCGTACACTTTCGTACAAACTCGCACAGTCTCGTACACTTTCGTACAGTTTCGCACAATTTCGTACAGTTTCGTACAGCAAAACGCGGTTTGCGAAAATCTGCGTTTTTCTGTGGTTTTTCGGTGTTTTTCTTTGATAAATCGGGGCGTAAACGCAGGTTTTTCAAAAGGGGCATTTTGGGGTTTTGGCCTGCCAAACGGCATCAAAAATTAGTCGGTGCCCAATCGGTTTAGAATTTCCCTACAATTCAAATATCACCCCAATGGTTGGCAACACATTACCGCCTTTGTTATCCAGTAGTTTGGAGCGGAAACGCGAGGGGTCTCCGGGGGCGTCCTGCAGGTTTCCGGCGGCATCGCGGTCGGGTACCAGGTAGGGCTGCAACTGGTATTGGTTGTAGGTGAGGTTTTGGATATCCAGGTACACGTTCAGCGTAAACTTTTTAAAGGGGTACTTTTTATCAACCCGCACATCAACCTGGTAAAAGGTGTTTAGCTGGCGGCTGTTAAGCTGCGTCCAATCGGGTATACCCTGCGGGAAGATGGCGTAATTGCTTTTTAAGGTAGATGTGCTGATGTTGTATGGCGTGTACGGCCCGCCGCCGGTTAAGCGCAGCTTGGCACCCACTTCCCAGTTGCGTTTAAATACTTTACCGCCCGTCATGCTGAGGATGTAGCGGTTATTCCACGACGATTGCACGTACTGCCCTTTCTTATCCTGGAATTCGCTGCGGAACAGCGTGAGCGCAAAAATGCCGTAAAAGCCTTTGTTAAGCCTTTGCTGGGCAAAAAACTCTACTCCGTAACTACGCCCTTTGGTGTAGCCTACCACTTGCTGGTTACCCACCACGCCAAAATCGGCACCGAGGTTGGCCAGCGGGATGCTATCGCCCAGTACCCGCTCTACCGGGTAATCTTTGTAATGCTTGTAAAAGCCCTCGATAGTGAATCGGGTGTTTTTAAGCGTGTTGTATTCCAGCCCCAGCACGAGTTGTTTGTTGGATATGTATTTTACGCCTCCGTTGGCCAACACGCCGCTGCTATCGCGGTAGCCTAAAACGGTGTAGGCAGGCAACTGGTAGTATATGCCTGTATTAAAGTTGATGCTTAGCTTTTCGCTGATGTTGTAAGATGCGGAAAAACGCGGCGAAAGGGTTTTAGCCAGGTTATTCATTTTGGATGAATAGGTATTGACATCGGCGCGTATCCCGGCAGAAAGGTTCAGTTTATCCTCAAAATAAGCCCTGCTGAGCTGCCCGAACAGGCTGTATTTAAAAAAGTTGATTTCCGACGTATAGATGTTGCTGTTAAAGGGCAGCAGGTTAAAGGTATTGGTGGTGTATTGGGCAGTTTCGGCGCCGGCACCAAAACTGATGCGGTAGTTGTTGGCACGGCTCACGTTCTCGAACCTGAATTTGTTCTCGATCTCTTTGGAATTATAATCAAGCGTTTTAGTGCCGGCTTCGTTGTTATCCTGAAATTTTTTGGCGCGGTTATCCAGGTAATCCCTGCTTAAAACAAACAGGCTATAGCCATTGGACCGGTAGTTTTTGTAGGTAGCGCCTATAGTATAGTTATTTTGCGAATTAACCGGGATGTTGGCCAGCGTGTACTGGTTTAGCTCGGTATTTTTGGCATCGAGGTTGAGTTTAAAACGGTCGAGCGCGCCGAGGCCTAAAATGGTCAGCTCGTTTTTGGCGTTGAACTTGGTTTTCACCTTGAACTGAAAATCCTGGTAAGATGGTAAAAAAGGCAGCCCGATAAGCTTAAACAGGCCTTGAAGGTACGAGTAACGGTACGAGGATATAAACGTTGTTTTTTTGCTGAGCGGGCCTGCAAGCGTGGCGGCAAAATCGCTGGAGCCAATGGTGAGCGTGGCGTTGGTACGGTCGGTTGGACCATCCTTTTGCTTAAACTCAAATACCGAGCTGAGTGCATTACCCCTGTTTGCGGGGAAGGCGCCCGAGTAAAAATCAACCTCGTTTATAAAATCGACATTGATAAGCCCCACCGGGCCGCCCGACGAACCCTGGGTGGCAAAGTGGTTGATATTAGGGATCTCGATACCATCGATATAAAAGCGGTTCTCGTTGGGTGCGCCGCCACGAATGATGATATCGTTACGGAAGCTTACCGGCGATGACACACCCGGCAATGATTGTATCACCTTGCTGATATCGCGGTTACCGCCGGGATTACGTTTAATTTCGGTAGAGCCAATGGTGCGTAAGGACACCGGGCTTTCCAACGTTTTAAAAAACCGCGGTGCGGCTACCCTTACCTCGTTAAGGGTTTGGGCGTCGTCTTCCATACTAAGGTCGGCCACAGCTATTTTGGCATTGGTAACCTGTATATCGAAAAGTGTTTTTTGGCGGTAACCAACCAGCGAAAATTGCAAGGTATAATAACCGGGTCGTAAACCCGTGAGCGTGTAATTGCCCGCCGAATCGGTAGTGGTACCCTTATCGGTACCGGTAATAACTATGTTTACGCCGGTGAGGGGATCATTACTTAAAACGGCGGTTATTTTACCGCGAATGGTACCCGTTTGGGCAAAACTAATGGCTGGCAGCAGGGCAAAAAGCAGGTGTAAAATTTTCCTCATACGCACCGTAAAGATGGCTGTTTTTAGTGAAAGGGTAATTGAAGGCACATTGTAATACAGCCCCTGAGTGGTAAAATGACCTTTTAGTGAAGATTTGACGTGGAAGGCTATCCTCATTCGCCCGCCATAGTTAATTTTAAAACCACCCGAAATAAGAACGCCAGGCCAATCCGCCGATACTGCTTTTATCAACAAACGTCAGCGCCTTCAGCTATTCGCCCGCCGTTTTAATGTCCCGGGCTTTCATTTTCACCAGCGTTTTTACTTTTAACTTTTTCCGCAGCTTTCATCGGCAAATCTGTATTCCCGCTCTGTTTTATCAGGTTTAGCTTGTGCTTGCTAAGCAGCCATGCCCCGTTAATTTTGGCAAGTTGCGATTCATAATTTGCTTCAACAGTCCATATATCTTTGCCCAGGTAATGGTTAGCCAGCCCATAATAAGTAACTATTGCATTATCGCCGGTTTGGGTAACCTTAAAATCAGTTAACTGGTGCCGGGTACTATCGAAACCGGGCAGAAAATTATGCCATGCAGATACGATCGAATCGGACGACTCGACACCCGGCGCATTGCCGGAAAGTGAGCGAAAGTCAAGTTCGACATTTTGCGCCATAGCAGCTTTTACGCCCGGCCAGTTGCGGAGATCAACGTCTTCGAATAACTTCTTTACATTTTGAATTAGTGTGTTTTCCATTTTAATAGTATGATTTGGCAGTAAATTATTCTGTGCCTGAACAGTAATTGCATAAAGGAAAATTGCCGTTGCGATGAACATCTTCTTCATGGTATTTTTATGGCATAATGCCATGATTAACAAACTAAGTGCAATTGTGTTGATTTGCTGATTGATGAATCATCACTACTAATGGAAAATTTCCCTTTCTCACAGGCACGTAAAGATGGCTGTTTTTTAGCGAAAAGGGTGGTTAGCAGAAAAACCGGACCATAAAAAATCCGCTGAAATGACTTTCGGCTGAAATTTTAATATGCTGGCCATCAGGCTTTAATTGCCGGCAATAGCATTCCACCGAACTGGTAATAATTTCCAAACCGGTTGAACCAGGCAAGCAATACACAAGCCCGGCCAAACTAAAACTGGCAAATAGAAAAGCGGTTTTTGATGCGTTGATTTGGGTTGATCAACCTTATAATAATAGCCTTCTATTAAGGCACCAATAGCAATGGGCAGCCACAATTATTCATTACCGGCGGCACGTTGCTGTCGTAATAAGATCTTGCAATTGCATTTTCTACATGGTTGCCCATCACTACCATCCAAAGTTTGTTTTCGGCAGCCAATTCTAAAATAGTTTCCATAATCGGCCCTGTGCCTTCGCTGCATTTTATATTAAGTTCGCCCTGTTGCGCGGTGGTTAATTTTGCCTTTAAATGATCTGTTAGCTGGCTTAAATTACTTTTGCTTTTTTTTGTTTTAGCAGCTATCTCGGTTTCGGCAGATCGCCGTTCGCCGGTTATCACCGAGGCTTCGATAGATATAATGGAGTTGTATATCAATAAATTGGCGTTGTTATTTATGGCCAGTTCAAGTGCAACATCTGCAGCGCGTTCTGCCCGTTTGGTAAAATCGGTGAGCAGCAATATTAATTTTTTAGTTGCCATATTGTTAATGTTAATTGTTGAATTTGTTGGGGATATTGTATTCGATAGCTTCCAGATGAAAATCGGCGTAACTTAATGTGCCTTGTTTTAATTCCCAGGCGGCCTCAATGTCAAAAGGTATCATTACGCCATTTATTTTGCGGTAGTTTTTCAGTTTTGCTACCCACGTTTCTAAGCACCCATCGCCCATGTACCGCATAGTTTGGAGTTGTATTATCTCGTTATTATCATCGAACATAACGATGTAATGCACCTCTAACCCGCCATAACGAAAGGTTAGTTTTGCCTGTTTATTGTCAATGGCCGTCCAACGCAAATCCTCGCCGGGTAAAAGGCTTGTAGGGAACCAAACACACTCCCCAAGCCAACGCAGTAACTCACCCTGATCGAATTTGCTGCCTTTGCCATTTACCATTGGGTAGGTATTAAATATGTTTACTTTTAAACCGCCGCTGCCATCCATAAAACGATCTGTGGCAGTAAACATGGCGGTTTCGCCTTTCCATAAAAAGCCCGGTTTTGCGGTTGTAAAATATTCTTCACCAACAATATTTACCCATTTTTTATCGGCCCCCGGCTTGAATTTTCCGGAGTGTTTAAGCCGCACGTAATTGATGTAAGGCTGCCCCTCTTTTAAAACATGTTTAAAATACCGTTGAACAGGGGCCGGCAAGCCGTTTAACTGTTCATAGCGAAATACTTTTTTGGGTAAGGCCGGTGAAAGAGCAAACAGTTTATTTACTTGTTTGGTAAACTGAAGGCCCGCCCTCACCTTAGCGGCAAAAGCCAGCATAAGCAGCCCTGCTAATATTATTATTAAAACTATCATGGTTTTAAACATTAATGCTTCACCAATTGCGCCCTGTTATATTCATAATTCATCCTGGCAATATGCAGTACCGAGATCTCCTGCGGGCATTCTACCTCGCAGGCTTCGGTATTTGTGCAATGGCCAAAGCCTTCGGCATCCATCTGATCTACCATGGCAAGTACCCTTTCGGTACGTTCTACCTGGCCCTGCGGCAACAAAGCCAACTGGGTGATCTTGGCTGATGTAAACAGGTCGGCACTGGAATTTTTGCAGGTAGCCACACAGGCACCGCAGCCAATACAGGCAGCAGCAACAAAGGCAGCTTCGGCAATAGCGTGCGAAATCAATATGCCGTTGGCTTCGGCTGTTTCGCCGGTCGAAGCGGAAATAAACCCACCCGCCCGGATGATGTTGTCGAACGCTTTGCGGTCCACTTTTAAATCCCTAACAATCGGGAAAGCCGCAGCGCGGAATGGCTCGATGTAGATGGTATCGCCATCTTTAAAACTGCGCATGTGCAGCTGGCAGGTGGTTGTATGGGTAAGCGGGCCATGTGCACGGCCGTTTATCATCATGCCGCATTGCCCGCAAATGCCTTCGCGGCAATCGTGGTCAAATTCTACCACGCGTTCGCTTTTTTGTATCAGCGATTCGTTCAGCAGGTCCATCATCTCCAAAAACGACATATCCTGCGATACATCATCCAGTGTATAATCCTTCATCGCTCCGGCTGCAGCAGCATTATCCTGCCGCCATATCTTCAAGTATATTTTCATGATCGGGATTTATTTGTAGCTTCTTACGGTAAGGGATACGTTCTCAAAAACAAGCGGCTCTTTATGCAATTCGTGTTCGGCATTTGCGCCCTTCCATTCCCAGGCAGATACATAGCAATAGTCTGCGTCGTTACGCAGGGCCTCGCCATCGGGGGTTTGGTACTCTTCGCGGAAGTGGGCACCGCATGATTCTTCGCGGCTTAAAGCGTCTTCGCACATCAATATGCCCAAATCAAGGTAGTCTGCCACGCGGCCGGCCTTCTCCAGTTCGCTGTTTACGGTATGGTCGCCGGTTATTTTCAACTCTTTATAAAATTGCATCCGCAGCATTTTTATGGATACAATTGCAATTTGCAGGCTGGCTTTTGTACGCGATAATCCGCAGCCATCGTACAATAATTTGCCCAATGTTTTATGGAAATAGTCGGCAGAGAGGTGGCCGTTGATGTTCAAAAATTGCTGCAACTGTTCCTTTACAGCATGTTCCGCTTCAACAAAAGCCGGATGATCTGTGGTTATTTTTTCGGCTTTCAATTCGCCGGCGAGGTAGTTTGGAATACTATAAGGCGCTATAAAATAACCATCTACCGATGCCTGCAGCAATGAATTTGCCCCAAGGCGATTGGCGCCATGGTCGGCAAAGTTGGCCTCGCCTAAGGCAAATAAGCCGGGGATGGTGGTCATCAGTTCATAATCTACCCACAAACCGCCCATGGTAAAGTGTGCGGCAGGCGATATCAGCATCGGTTCCTCATAAGCATTTACGGCGTTTATCTTATCGTACATTTTAAACAGGTTGCTGTATTTCTCTTTTATCTTTTCCTTACCCTGTTCTTTTATCGCTTTGGAAAAATCCAAAAAGACCGCATTCTTCATCACGCCAACGCCGCAACCGGCATCAATACGTTCTTTTGCTGCGCGGGAGGATATATCCCTCGGTGCAAGGTTGCCAAAAGTTGGATAACGGCGTTCGAGGTAATAATCTCTTTCTTCTTCGGGGATATCGTTTGGTTTGCGCTCGTCGTGCGCTTTTTTGGGTACCCAGATACGGCCGTCGTTACGCAGGGATTCGGACATGAGGGTTAATTTGGACTGGTGCTCGCCTGATTGCGGCAAGCAGGTTGGGTGGAACTGAATCCAACTTACGCCCGACATATACGCCCCCTTTTTATGCGCCCGCCAAATGGCCGATGTATTGCAGCCCATAGCTAATGTAGACAGGTAATAAACTTTACCATAGCCACCGCTTGCCAGCACCACGGCGTTGGCGGCGTGGCGTTCTATTTCGCCCGTTACCAAATCGCGGGTGATGATGCCTTTTGCTTTGCCATCAATCACTACCAGGTCGAGCATCTCGTGCCGGGTGTAGGTTTTTACTTTGTTGGCGCCAACCTGCCGCATTAAGGCCTGGTACGCGCCTAACAATAATTGTTGCCCGGTTTGCCCGCGGGCATAAAATGTACGCGATACCTGCACCCCGCCAAAGGAGCGGTTACTCAGATATCCGCCGTATTCCCTTGCAAAGGGGACACCCTGCGCCACCGCCTGGTCTATCAAATTGGCAGAGCATTCTGCCAGCCGGTAAACATTTGCCTCGCGGGAGCGGAAGTCGCCACCTTTTATCGTGTCCGAAAACATGCGGAATACGCTGTCGCCGTCGTTTTTATAATTTTTGGCAGCATTTACGCCGCCCTGCGCTGCTACACTGTGTGCGCGGCGCGGAGAATCCTGAAAACAGAAGGATTTTACATTGTAACCCAGTTCGCCCAAGGATGCCGCGCATGATGCACCGGCCAGGCCGGTACCTACCACAATAACATCCAACTTTTTACGGTTGGCAGGGTTTACCAGTTTTACATGTTCTTTATAGTTGTCCCATTTGTCGGCCAGTTTGCCTTCGGGTATTTTTGAATCTAACATGATAATCAGTTATTAAAATAAACAACAATGGGTATCAGCATAAAGCCGCCGGTAATAAAAGCCGTGTATAACCAGCCGGTATAGCGTACCAGTTTTACATACCTGGGATGATACAGGCCAAGCGTACGTGCCGCGCTAAAGAAACCGTGCAGCAGGTGAAAGCCTAAAGCGAGGAATGATACCTCGTATATTAACACGTACCACCATTGGCTAAAGGTTAATACCACTACGCTGTACATATCTTTATAGCCCTGATTATCTAAACCCATTTTAGTAAAATCGGCCACGTACCAGAAGTCTTTCAGGTGTATAACCAGAAAGACCAGGATAACTGTGCCCAGCAGCCCCATGTTGCGGCTATTCCAGGGGCTAACATCGTTGCGCTTATCGTACACATATTTGGAGCCGTTGGCTTTTTTTGTTTTAGCAGCCAGTATTAACGCGTAAACCGCATGGCCAACGATGGCGATAAGCAGCACCCAGGAGATGACCTTGATAAGCATGTTGCCGGCCAGCAAATGCGAGTACCAGTTAAACTGTTCTTTAGCTTCGGCGGCGGGTAGCAACAACTGCAGGTTGCCCAGCAAGTGGATCACCAGGAAGAAGCAGAGGAACAGCCCCGTACCCGCCATAACGAGTTTATATTGAATGGTTGTTTGTTTCATAGGTGCTAATCGGTTTTTAAAACAACCACACTCCCGGTATAATCAGTTACCTCGCTGTCAGATTCGGCAGTGATAAAAAAGCCTGTGGGTTTATTGGGTGTTACTGTAATTAGGGATGCCTGCAGCATAGAAGAAAAGAAGCTTTCATCCGTTTTTAGCTGACCAATGTTTTTTGATTGTGCCCCATTCGTTGTCATCCATACAACGTAGCATGCCTTTGATGGCGTTAGCCTTTTCGGGTCTGCCAGCCGTTTTACGCGCAGTTCAACTTTATAATTGTTATTATCATCCTTACTTACTTTTACCCAACCTTCTGCCGAGGGTACAATTGCGGATTTTGCAAATACGAGTTTGCTGGCGCAGGATGGTAAAACCAGTACAAGTACCAGGCAGGTTAGGGTTAGCTTATAGCAGAGGCAGGCATTACGGTTAAATGTTTTCATTTTTATGTTGATTAATAGAAGTTTTAAATTGAGCAGGTACTACCAAAGGCCAATCACCTTCCACCATACGCCACCTACCACAAACCAAACCAGCAGGAACAGCACGCTCATAAAAAAGCCTTGTTTCCACCAGTCTTTCATATCTACATAAGTGCTGCCGAAGAATATGGGTGCGGGCCCGTGGCCGTAGTGCGTTAACGAACCCATTAGCGTGGGGCAGGCGCCTAAGAAAATGGCCAGCATTACCGGTGGCACGCCTACCGCTATACCAACCGCCAGGAAAACGGAATACATGGCGGCCACCTGCGCGGTTGCACTGGCGAACATATAGTGGCAATAAGAATAAACGAGGATGATAAGCGGGAACGCCAGTTGCCAGCTAAATTGTTTCATGCTGCCGCCTACCAAATTGCCAAACCAACCTATCAGCCCTAAAGAGTTGAGGTACGAGCCCATCATTACCAGTGCAGAGAACCAAACAATGGTATCCCAGGCACCTTTTTCAGCTTTTACATCTTCCCAGGTAAGTACGCCGCAAAGCAGCAGGATGCAAAGCCCTATGAGTGCGCCGGTAGTGGCATCTATAGAGATGAGGTTGCCGAAGATCCAAAGCACCAGGAGGATAATGAACGTTGCAACCATCAGCCACTCCTGTACCGAGACCTTGCCCATTTCTTTCAGCTTAGCGGCAGCCATTGCGGGCGCTTGCGGGGTTTGCTTTAATTCGGGTGCGTAAAATTTATAAAGGAACAAAGGCACCAGCATAAAACAAACCAGGCCGGGTACGGCTGCCGCCATGGCCCAGCTTCCCCAGCTAATATCAACCCCCAAATCGTGCGCGAATTTTTGTGCCATTGGGTTGCTTGCCGTGGCGGTTAAAAACATCACCGAGGTGATCATATTAGCGTTGTAACTGCTCAGCGTCAAAAATGCGCCTATCTTGCGGTGTGTTTCGGGCTTCTCCGGTTCGCTGCCCATATTTACCGCAATGGATTTCATGATAGGGAATATTACCCCTCCTGCCCTTGCGGTGTTGCTTGGGATAGCCGGTGCCAGTATCAGGTCGGCAGTGTTTAAGCCGTATGCTAACCCAAGGGTGCTTTTACCAAACAGCTTGATAAAGTTATAGGCAAGCCGGTTGCCCAATCCTGTTTTAATAAAGCCACGCGCTATAAAAAACGCAAGCCCAATAAGCCAGATGGTAGAGTTGCCAAAGCCGCTTAAGGCATTTTTTATAGCATCGATAGGTTTTCCGGGTGCCAGTACCTGCGTAGCCGCACAAAGGGTAATACCCAACATGGCCATGGTACCCATGGGTGCAGCTTTTAGGATGATCCCGACAATAGTAGCCACAAAAATGGCTAACAAATGCCAGGCATTTGGCTTAACGCCTTCGGGTACCGGTATAAACCAGATAATTAGGCCAACCACCAGCGTAATCGCAAATGATTTAAGATTGATCTCTTTCATGATGATGGATTAAAAGCGTACCTGTAATTGGAGATAAGCCAGGTTGTGGTTGTAAGCAGTGGTGAGGGGGATATTTCGTTGGTATAGGTCGATAGAGACGCCTAACTGGAGGGCGGCATAAAAATCATCAGCAAAAATGAGCGAGGCATTTGGGATGATAGTTTGCCTGGAATTGTGGTTAAGCCAGGAGCTCTCATTAAAATACTCGTACCTCGATGAGAACTCGATAGCCCTAACCCTGCGCATATTGGCATTATAGCGCACAATTGGGAAGATGTAAAACCCCTGCATACGCACCTCGCTTAATGCGGGCTTTACAGTAAGTGTATTGTAAAGGGCAAAGTTTGTCCCGGTTTTGTATTCGCCGCCCAAACTAAACTCCCATTTTTCGTTTAGCGCTAAGCCGCCTTTAATATCTATGCCTAAAGCGTTGCCCTTGCCTGCACCTAAACTGCCCGCACCTGCATTAAAGCCAAATGTTAAACCTTTAACAACATCGGCTTCCAGCCGCCCGTAAAAGTTTTTGGTATTGTCGTTATCGGTTGCCTGGTTGCGGTTGTTGCCATTGTAAGCCCCTGCATAGTACCGCAGCTGGCCGCCTTTATTAATATTGCCAAATACGGCTACACCCGTTTGGAAACTCTGCCAGCCGCTTGCGCCAAAGGCGTAATATTGGTTAGAGTAATCAAGCGTGCGGATGATGTCATTAGGGACCACATCCTCGATACCAAAAAACGGCCTGAATTGCCCTGCCTGTACATTAAAATGGCTGCTAAGCGTGTATTTAACATAGGCGTTCTCCAGCACTTTGTTGGATGGGTCGCTGCTGAATTCGGCAAAGTTCATCAGCAGGTTGGCCGAGAAGTGGTCGTTGACAGTCCCCTTAACTAAAAAGCGCACGCGCTTTAGCATAAAGGTGTTGGTTATTTTACCGGCTGTGCCCGCCGGGTCGAAGTTTTTACCGTTTACATCTACATTTTTGGTAAGGGAACCCAGGAACCGGGTTTGTAAAAGGCCGGCGAAGGTAATAGACCTTTTGTAGGTGGAAAAGTTCTTAATGGTGTCGGTATTCACCTTTGGCGTTGCCGTGGGTTGTTGCGCCTGGGCCTGTAAACAGGCGAGCAGCATGAGGATAGGGAGGGTAAGATTTTTCACATGGTGATGATAGAGAACGTTTGATTGAATGTTGTATGTGGTGATGTAATACACCCGTTTAAAACAGGCCCGGAACAGGGATGATGCCCGGGCACTAATTGCGTATTAACGGAGGGTGCCGACCATGCTGGCGGGTTTTACCCATTCGTCGAATTGGGCGCTCGTCATTAATTTTAAATTAACAGCCGATTCGCGCAGCGATAAATTTTCTTTCATTGCTTTTTGGGCTATACGGGCAGAATTTTCGTAGCCAATATGCGGGTTTAAAGCTGTTACCAGCATCAGCGAAGCCTCCAGGTGTTTTTTGATGCCGTCGTAATTTGGCTCTATGCCCATGGCACAATGCTCGTTGAACGAGACGCAAGCCTCGCCGATAAGGCGGGCCGATTGCAGGAAATTGCAAGCCATCACCGGCTTAAATACGTTAAGCTGAAACTGCCCGTTAGCGCCGGCGATGGTTATGGCCACATCATTACCCATCACCTGTGCAGCTACCATGGTAACTGCCTCGTTTTGCGTAGGGTTTATTTTACCGGGCATAATAGATGAACCCGGTTCATTCTCGGGCAGGTGCAATTCGCCAATGCTACAGCGCGGGCCCGATGCCAGCATGCGGATGTTGTTGGCGATTGTCATTAACGATACCGCTATCTGTTTCAACGCGCCGTGGCTTTCTACCATAGCATCATGGGCAGACAAGGCCTCAAACTTATTATCTGCGGTGCGGAAAGGCAGGTTGGTAAATTGGGCAATGTATTCCGCCACTTTTACATCGTAGCCTTCAGGCGTGTTCATCCCCGTACCTACGGCAGAGCCGCCAAGGGCAAGTTCGGATAGGTGGTCGAGCGTATTCCCTAAAGCCCTTAACCCGTGGTCTAATTGCGAAACGTAACCGGATATTTCCTGCCCCAGCGTTAAGGGGGTAGCATCCATTAAATGGGTGCGGCCAATTTTCACCACGTTTTTAAACGCTTCCGATTTTGCTTTCAAGGTATCGCGCAGTGCTTCAATACCAGGTATGGTAACGTAGATGAGCATTTTGTAAGCCGCGATGTGCATCGCCGTAGGGAAGGTATCGTTTGATGATTGCGATTTATTTACGTCATCGTTTGGATGGATAATGGTTTTGCTATCGCCCAACGCACCGCCATGTAACACATGCGCACGGTTGGCAATAACTTCGTTCAGGTTCATGTTAGATTGTGTACCCGACCCTGTTTGCCAAATAACCAGCGGAAACTCATCAGGGAGTTTGCCGGCTATTATTTCGTCGCAAACCATAGCGATAAGGTCGCGCTTTTCCGCAGGCAGCACATCCAGATCGGTATTGGCATAGGCAGCCGCTTTTTTAAGATAAGCAAAAGCCTGAATGATCTCGGCCGGCATGGATGCCTTTGGGCCGATCTTAAAGTTGGTGCGCGAGCGTTCGGTTTGTGCGCCCCAGTATTTTTCGGCAGGTACCTGCACAGCGCCCATCGAATCATGCTCGGTTCTGTAATGCGTTTCGGTATCTGGAATGTTTAACGTTAATGTCGACATAGGATGTGTAGCTTAATGGATGTGGCGTAAAGGTGAACTATTACGAAAAAAACTATCGTGATAGGAAACCAGCTTTAAAGTGACGCTCGTCACTATCTGATAATGCTACAGCTACACCCCACGCAATTATGAAACAACAAAAACGCCGTTAGCAGTGGTGCTAACAGCGTTTTATCAAAACAACTTAAAGGTTGTAGCAATACTAATTACCCGCCTGGTAAACCAATAAGGGTATGGAAATATTCTCGGCCATTTTTTGCGTATGGCTCAGTTTTAAAACATCATCTATAAAGCTGTATGGGCCGTGGTTCATGGCCAACACATCTATTTGTTCATGTTCGCAAAACCAATTCAAACCCTGTTCTATGTTGTCGTTGGTAACCGTGCGGTAATATATGTTTGGATAATGGGCTTTCTTAACTGCATCGGTCAGCAATTCATCTATCATTACTTTCATTGAGGGCGATTGCTCAGCAGCGAAGATGTGGGTTAGCAATACATCTGCATTTAGTGTTTTTGCAAAGGCAATCAACTCGTAAATTGAAGTAAGCTCTGTTGCTATATGGTTAAAATCGAACGCAAAGGCTATTTTTTTGATTTGTTTTATTGCCGCTTTAGGTGGGATGACGAGCAGTGGTTTACTAACCGTATCTATCAGGTTACTGCAATGATTACCCAGCAAAAATGTGCTTAGGCGGTCCTGCGCATGTTTCCCAATTACAATTAAACCAATTTCTTTATCGGCAACATGGTTTATTACGTCGGTAACTCTTCCAGTTTCGCTAAAATAATTAACGCTCGGCCTAAAGGTATCCGAATAGTCGTTTTGCTCCAGGTGTGCTTTTAACTTTTGAAGTTCTGCAACGCTGTAGTCGTCCATTTCGTCGCATGCAGCAATCGGCAAAACAACCATGCCGGGCTGCGCTACTTCTGCAGGTAACGTTATGGCATTTGCTAATAAAATATTGGCTTCACTTTGTTTAGCCAGGTTATAACCATATGCGGCGGCATGGGCAGCAGTTGGAGAAAAGTCTGTAGAGATGAGTATGTTTTTCATGGGCGTATTGCAAAGTTCTGTCAACTACTGCGCCTAAAGTATGACGAGGATCACATTAATGTATGACATGAGGCCCTTTAGAGGCGTTCGATACTCAACAACACAAGTATTGGAACTTTTGCGCCTCAAATCCCAAAAATAAAAAAGGCCACCTTGCGGCGGCCTGCTGTATTTGATATTTGGGAATTAGGCATTAATTATTTCTTCGCCGGTTTTGCCGTGGTATTTACCCGGGCATATACAGGGAAGATGAAGCTCATATCGGTAGTAATGGTGTCCTTATTGCCGTTATACAGTACCGATGCGTAACTTTTATGGCAGCTGATGCAGGATGCATCTGCCTGTATAAAGGTCTCCAACGTGGTGTTGCCCAAAAAGTGCGGTGCCGTTGGCGATGCCGCTATTTCCGACTGCTGCCATTGGGTGCCTATGAGCCTGTAATTGGCCCAAACGCTGCCTTTTAGCTTGGCCTGCCATAGCTGGTTCACCATTTCGGTATAGCGGTAAACCGGGTAAAGGCGCAGGGCCTGCGTACCAAACGAATCGCGTTTTAACTGCTGGCCGGGTGCGCCTACGGCATAATCGCGGGCGTAAGGCATATTGGGTTGCCACATGTATTGCTTGTTATCGCCTTTAATGGTATCGGGCGCGGCATTAGGTGTGCAGTTTAGGCAATCCGGGTTGTAAAACGACCATTGCCTGTTGCTCATCTGCGCCTGCTGCGCATCATCGGGTGTGTTATCAATATGCTCGAAGGTACTCCAAATTTGGTTGGCGCTTACCTTAGCTGTTTTACGCACAATGTGCATGCCAACCAAACCTACGGTAACATTGGTTATCAGCAGCGGCTGATGGTTGCGGGTGTGCAGGCTATCAATAAATATAGTGGCTTTGCGGCAATAGTAGCGGCTGGTATCATCGCCGGTGGCCGGCAAAAGGATACGCCAGGACGCTTTGATCTCGATAATGCCCAGGTTTTTTGTGGTGGAGTTACTTGCAGGTAAATCGATGGCATTATGTGTTTTGATACCTGCGTTGTAGATGCCCTGCGTAGTGGTGAGTTTGTTATCGAGGGTGAATTTGGTTTCTACCGGGTTCATTTTTATTTCGTAGAGGGCGAAGTTGAGGTTGCGGTCGATAAGCGGGTGGCCGTCTGCCTCCTGGAAACCGTTTATATCGTTAGCATTAATAGAGGCAACGGCGGCCAGTGCATGCGGCGCTTTCGAATCGAGGTACAGGAATTTTTGCCCGCCTTTTTTTGCCTCGCTCAAGCGCAGGTTTAGCAGGGGGACGCTGGTACCAAAAACTTCTGCCGGGTCCTGGTAGTGCTCCCATACACGCTGAGCACCCAACGAATCGTTCACCGAGGTGCCGATGGGGTTGCCGGCTGCATTGGCGGGCCAGTTGAGGGCTATAAAGGTTTGCCAGGAGAATACATCAAAAGGGATTTGGTGCAGCGAATCGAGGAAGCTATCATACCCAAGGCTCATCGTCTCGTTAACATCGTACGGCACTACCGAGCAAGGGTTATCCGCTTGGGTAGAATCGCAAAACGCATTGTAAATAGGTGCGCCGCCCCCAACGGTGTGGCTTTGGAAATATTTACAGGCCAGCAACAGCCCGAAAATAACAACAATAACGAGAAATTTTTTCATGAGCAGAGCGATTGGTATAGGTAAAGCAAAATTGCTAATTGGTTTATTATCAGTAAATTTAGTTAATTAAAAACCATAAAAGCAAGCAAGCAACCCTTACTTTGCCGCAATACTTTAAATAAGGGTTAAATCAGGTTTCGCATAGGGTATTTTAACGGCACAACGTACAGGGATAACAGGTGGCCGGCGGGGGTAATTTTGCCCTTTGTGCATCAAATACCACATTTGTACTATTGTTTTTCGGTATTTTATTAGGGTATCTTTAGCACAATAACCCAATCAACCCCTAATAATTAACCCGTTATGAAAAGATACCTGCTCCCCCTGCTGCTCTGTTTTGTGAGCTTTGCTTACGCCCAAACCGCCAACCAGCCTTTTTTGTTTAAGCATTTTGATGCGGAAATAACAACCGCAAGCAGCCAAACCAGCGATGGCAAGTACTATCAGCCCATACCTATCCCCTTTGCTGTAGGTGATATGGCCTTTATTGTTTACCGGTCTAATGATTTTTCGGTATTGGTTGGCGTGCAGGATACGCTGGGCAGGGTATCGCTTAAACAGGATAATAAGGTGTTTGATAAAGCCAAAGGCAGTCAGCTTCTGTTGCCGTTTCGCCCGCCGTTTAAGGGGAATTTCAACTTCCTGTTCTCTACAAAGGATAAGGGTGCCACAGGCAAGTTCTCGCTTGACCTATATCTGTACCGTAAAAAAGCCGACTGGGTGCGCAAAGCTGCCAATGCCAGCTTTAGCGACAGGCTGAATTACCTGCTGGGGCAAAAATTCCTGGGCTTTGAGCTGGTGAAACTAGCACAAACAGAAGGTTTTATGGCAAATTTTACGCCAACGGTTAAACTGTTTGATGAGGCGGACTGCAAAATAAAGCTGTTCAGCGGTTCTACCACCTATGGCTGCACGTTCCCGGCCTTTACTGATTTGGCTGCGGTGAACAAAAAATTTGAAGAACTGGAAGCCGCCACCCGCAGCATACTACCGGCGGCGTATGGCCGGTCGAAAAACACAGAAGCTAATTTTTCCGGCAAGGCAAAAGAGCGCTTTGTACGCGATGTGATCTTTACCGAAACCGGCGAACTTCCGTTTGATGTAGACCCGATGCAAAAAATAACAGGTATAAAACATATGATAACCATTTCCGTGCACAAGAATACAGTTTCGGGCGAATATGAGCTTACTTATGATTTGGATTAAAGGACAGTGGGCAGTTTGCATTGGGCAGTTCGCTGACAATTATTAAAGAAATATCTTTAATATCATGCACTTTCCCCTACCCGCTTTATCGCGATCAAAAGGCCGGTAGCGGCAGGTTTATGCCCAGTATTCCTGCATGGACTCGAACCACGATCTGCCGGACCAAAACCGGACGTGCTACCATTGCACCACAGAAAAATAAAACAAACATGGCGGTGGCCGATGCCCGCGTTTATTGCAAATTAAGTCGCCAGGCTGCTGCTAAACGAAGACAGCAGCCAGGCCGCGTAGAAATAACAGGACTTGAACCTATAACCATCACCGTATAAGGGTGTTGCTCTAACCAATTGAGCTATATTTCTATCATAAATAGTAGGGTAACCCGGACTCGAACCGGGAACCTCTCCGTTCCAAACGGAGTAATCTGAACCAATTGATATACTACCCTAAAAATGCTTTTTAAACAAAAAATCCCCTTAGGTAAGCCTAAGAGGATTTGAAGTATTTTGTAATATTTTTACAATACTAACTCCATCACCTCCGGCTTAGCGGTTGTGTTGCGGGTATTTGTATTGTTGTTGTTTTCATGGCACAATGATACACATTATTTTTATAAATCAAGAAATTCTTTAAAAATATTTTTTATTTATTTTTCCGGTATAATTCGGCACAGCATAAACGGGGAAAATTGTTTAGGTACCTGCCCGGTTCATATCAGGGAATTTTTGCACTTTTATTAAAAAATAAACAATGAGATACTTTTTATGCATAGTGCTGCCGCCTGTCGCGGTGCTCAGTTGCGGCAAAATAGGCGCATTTTTGCTGAATTTATTATTGTTCCTCACAGTTTTCGGGGCAATGATACATGCATGGATGGTTGTAAGTAAATATTATGCAGACCAAAGGCACCGGGAACTGCTCAATGCCGTTAGAAGGCAGCACGCCTGAGTTGCCCTCCGCTATCTAAATACCTATGAAACCTAACCACCGCTTTATACTTTTTTACTTTATTGCCTTTGTGTTGCTGATGGTGGCTGTAAGCAAGTTATCGCCGAATGGCGCATCGCTGGAAACCAGGTCGGGCGTGTTTTACTTTACCGGCATTTACGTTTTGGCAAGCACCATAGTTTGGCTGCTCATTAATTTGCTTGTTATGCACCTGGTTTACAGAGGGCTTATAATTGCGGTGCGTTTTGTACTGGGCCTATTTTGCTTTAATTATATGATTGCCCTTGCCGGTGGCCCCTCTACTCTGGACGTGTTGCTTACGCCGGGCAGCCACAACGTCAATTACCAAACCATCTTTAGTATTTTGGGCGCTTACGTACTTTGCTTTGCCGTTGCCACACTGCTGGCACCCGATGAGCCTGTACTGCCGCCTCCTGCCTTTTTTGCAGATACTGATGAGTTTGACGAGCCGTTCCATTCCTGAAATGCGTTAAAAACGAAGCGAACGATACCGCCGCGTTTTAATTTAATTAAGCTTTACGGTAGCCCGGCTGTCTTTAAATGCCTTTTCGAGGTGTACCAATAATTCGGCTATACTAATTGGTTTCGATATAAAATAATTCATGCCCGCCTGCAAGCAATTAAGTTTATCCTCGGGCATAGCGCTCGCCGTCATGGCTATAATTACCGGCTGCCGCCTGTTTTGCTTGCGGATGTGAGCAGCAGCTTCCAGCCCGTCCATTTCTGGCATTTGCACATCCATCAGCACCAGGTCAAAATCTTCTGCCTGCGCGGCTGCCAGGGCTTCGCGCCCGTTATTCACCACCTGCGATGTATAGCCAAATTTTTTCAGCACCTGTTTTATCACTTTCTGGTTGATCAGGTTATCCTCGGCAATTAGTATATTCATGGGGAATTTAAGCGCAAAATCTACCGATACAGTGCTGCCTTCCGCCCGCGGTTCAGCAGGGTGTGTTGCATCCTGCTGCGTTCCGGCTGTACACAATATACTAAACAGCACGCCTGTGCCTTTCTCCGGTTCGCTTTCTACATTCATGGTGCCGCCCAATAATTCAACCAGCCGCTGGCAAATTACCAACCCCAGCCCGGTGCCGCCATATTTGCGCGTGGTAGACGAATCGCCCTGCGAAAAGGGCCTAAACAAGCGCGCTAATTTATCGGGCGATATCCCTATACCGGTATCCCGCACTTCAAAAGATAGCTTAATGTTGCCACCCTCGTTATATAGCTGGCCAACGCTGATATTTATGCTGCCATCCTTTGTAAATTTTATGGCGTTGCCTACCAGGTTAATTAAAATTTGCTTAAGGCGGAGCCTGTCGCTGATAATTTTGGGGGAGATGGCCTTATCAATGCTGCAAGTTAGCCGGATATTATTGTTGGCTGCTTGCTTGCTAAACAGCTTCAACACCTCATCCATGCATTGTTTCAGCTCAAATTCGTGCGCATCCAACACCATCTCGCCCGATTCGATCTTGGAAAAATC
Organism: uncultured Mucilaginibacter sp.; assembly: GCF_946481715.1. The sequence goes on from NZ_CAMLOV010000008.1 coordinate 56,548, forward strand.
CAGGATATCGTTTATCACATTCACCAGGCTTTCGCCGCTGATGCGGATGGTTTCGGCGTACTCGCGCTGTTCGCTATCAAGCTTGGTTTCGCAAAGCAGCGATGCCATGCCCATTACGCCGTTCATTGGCGTGCGTATCTCATGGCTCATGGTGGCCAGGAAAATGCTTTTGGCCTTATTGGCCCGCTCGGCATCCATCCTTGCGCTCAGCTCCTGCTCGCGCTGTTCGCGCAATTCTTCCGATTGCGCTTGCAGCTCTCCATTAATAGCGGTAAGTTCTTCCGATTTATTTTTCAACTCGGTTGCCTGCCTTTTTATCTCGGTGGTACGGCGCTCTACCAACCTTTCTAATATAATTTTCTTCCGGCTTACCTCGCTTAGCCTAAAACGGTAATAGCCATAAAACAATACCACCAGCGCTACTATCATTGCTATCCTAAACCAGGTTTCCATCCAAAAAGGCGCCTGGATGATGATTTTGATAGTGGCCGGGCGCGGGGCCCAAACACCATCGTTATTGGCAGCCATTACCTTAAAAGTGTAGGTGCCGGGGCCTAAATTGGTGTATGTAGCTTCCCGCTGGCTGCCAACGTAATTCCATTCTTTTTCGAAACCATCCAGCAGATAAGCGTATTGGTTAAGATCAGACAGGGTGTAATTTAGCGCCGTATACTCTATAGAAAACACCGATTGCTTGTAATCCAGCCGAATCTCTTTAGCCTGCGATATAGCCTGTTTAAGCGGCGATTTTGGGCCGATAGCTACATTTTTATTAAAGAGCTGAAACCCGCTGATAACAACCGCAGGCGCATGTTTATTAAAGGGCAACCGACGGGGGTTGATGATATTAAAACCATTAAGCCCGCCAAAAAACAACCTGCCACTTGCTGTTTTTAAACCCGCGCTGGTGGTAAATGCGGCAGCCTGTAAACCATTAAGCGTAGTAAAATGCCTGAATTGGGCAGTACCGGGCATAAAGCGGATAAGGCCGTTGGTAGTACTTACCCACATATAGCTAAGGTCGTCCTCCTGAATTGACGAGATCATGGAGTATATGCCATCATTAGGGAAATGATAGGCTATAAATTTGTTGCTCTTTTTATCAAGGCTGTTTAAACCGCCGCCGAGCGTGCCTACCCATAAGGTGCCCTTGTTATCCTCAAAAATGGCCGATATTGTATTATTCGTTAAACCGGTATTAAAATTTTTGTAATGCTTAAAGGTGTTTGTGGCAGGGTTAAAAAGGTTAAGGCCGTTAAAAGTGCCTACCCATATCTTTCCATCCTTGCCCTGGTACAGAGCCCGCACATCATCATTGCTAAGGGAATTGGCAGTATCGCGGGTGTTGTACCGGTACCTTTTTACCACCGCGCCGTTATGTATAATGTTTACGCCGCCTTCATCCACGCCTACCCAAATATCGCCCAGCCTATCCACCATTAGTGCAAAAATATTGAGGTTGCTTACCTGGTTTGGCTTGTCGCCTTTATCATAGTGGGCCAGCCTTTTTGTTTTGCTATCCAATACATCCAGCCCGTTGCCGTAAGTACCCACCCATATTTTGTTGTTCCTATCTTTTACCATGGCCAGCACTTTATTGCCGGTAAGGCCCAAATTATCATGCGTAAAATCTTTAGCGGCCTTATCAAAATAATTTATTCCGCCTCCATCGGTGCCTATCCATATCTCGTTGCCCACATCGGCAAAGCAGTGGATATGGTTGTTAGATAATTGGCCTGGGCCTGGTGTCTCACTATAGAAATGCGGAAACGACGAAACATTGTTATTGTACCTGCAAACGCCCGCGTCAAAAGTGCCCACCCAAAGGATGTTGTCGCGCTCGAGCACGTAGTTTACCGAGCTTGCTTTATCAAAAAACTTATTATAGGTATGATCGAACACTCCCGTATTTTGGTCCAGGCTTTCCAGCCCTTCTTCGGTGGCCACCCATAATTTATTATCGGCCGCCCCGGCCAGCGCGAATATGTTATTGTTAACGATTGCGTTTTTATTACCAGGCTGTTTGGTGTAGTGGCTAAACGTTTTGGTTTGCGTGTTAAAAAAATCGAGCCCCTTATCATAGGTACCCAGCCATAAATTGCCCTGTTTGTTTTTATAAATAGCACGTATGCTGTTGCTGCCGGGGCTGTTGCTGTCGCCATTATGGTGCGCGTACTGCGTAAATTTACCGGTTGTGGTGTTCAGGTTAAGCAGCCCGCCATCAGTGGCCAGCCACAGTGTGCCGGCGGGGCCTTCTGTAAGGGCGTATATATGGTGTTCGGGCGTGTAGTCGATATACGACTGGTACAAAAAATGCTTAAACCTGCGGGTCTTTGCATCCATCAGGTTTAAACCCGACGTGGTAGCTACCCAAAAATTGCCCTTACTATCGGTATACATAGCGTTAACTTCGTTGCTGGATAGGGCACCGTCGTTTTTGTTATCCATACCAAAATTACTGAACGAATCGGTATCGCGGTTGTACAGGCTTATACCACCGGCGGTGCCTATCCACAGGTTGCCTGCGCTATCCTCGCCCATGGTGATAATGTTATTGCTTTTTAGCGAGGTTTTATCGCTGGCGGTATGGCGGTATACTTTTACGGTGTAACCATCGTACCGGTCCAGCCCATCGTCTGTTGCAAACCATATATAGCCTTGTTTATCCTTAAAAATAAATTTTACGTTGCTGTGCGATAGCCCCTCGTTTATAGTAAGGGTGCTTTTATAGGCGTTTTGGTATTGCCCGTATGCGGCGGTGGCAACAAAAAACAATACAGCAAATAAACCACCCGTTAGCAGTTGTTTGCCAAAATATTGCACAGGCAACAATACGAATTGAAAAAAAGGCACAACCTTTACCCTCATTATATTTTTGACAACATTTTTAGCTTAATAATTGGCCGGCAATTCCTTCTGATCGGAAAAGCGAAGATTACGGTTTTGTACGCAACCCAAGTGATAAAGTTATGAAAATGAGCGCAGATATTTGATATACAACCAGCACGGATGCCTTAATTGATTGAGGGTGTAAAACAAAGGGCTGTTTTGTATAAAAATGCTGGCCAACGAGCTATTTGCGGGTGGCTATGGCGTAAATTGGCGGGCGGGGAGTGACCGGGTTAATTAGCCTGGATGAGGACGGTGGGTTTCATTTTGTACCTGAGACACTTATTTAAAAGAAGCAATCGACTATCAATACGTTGTGATGTTTTTCAGAATGCCTTGGCTTCTCTCGCTCTTTACCTTTTCACAATATAATCGTACCAAACGTACAACTGATCGAACAGCGGACCGGCGTTAAACTCGGCACCTTTTGAGGTTACCATGCGTACATAGCCCTCCTCGTTATCGGCAACTACCTCCTCAATTTCGGTAGCATTATTTTTTGGGAATGTAAACCGCACCTTTATTTTCCCTTTAAGGCGTTCCACCTGGCTTTGGGCGGGTACCAACAGGGTTTCGCCGCTTTTATAAAACGAAATATGCCGGGCTTCGGTTAAACTCATGGTGTAGTAGGCGAATTGCATAAGGTAAAGTAAGGCAAAAGCCAAACCCCGAAACAGGGTGTAACTGCCCTTTCGTAAGGCGTTTTTTCACCCTGTTATTGAAATTCTAAATTCTAAAGCTGAAATTCTAAAAAATGATACTCCAAACCGAAATCTAAAATCCAAAATCCAAAAATATCCTATCTTAGCAAAACCATTATTCTATTATTTTATGAAAAGACGCTCGTTTGTTAAATCGGCATTGGTAAGCGGTGCAGTTGCTACTGTTGCCCCTGCTGCCGTTATGGCCGCCCAACCCACCAACCCACCCACCCATGGTACCGATTATTATGAGCTGCGTACCTATACCCTCAAAAACGAAACCCAGCAAAAACTGGTGGAAGATTACTTTCAGCATGCTGCTATCCCCGCGCTAAACCGCATTGGCATAAGGCATGTAGGCGTTTTTACCGAACTGAAACCCGAAGGGCAAACAAAAATATACGTGCTGACCACTTATAACGGTTTAGCCCATTTAAGCCATATTGCCGATAATATTGGCAAAGATGCCGAATGGAAAAAACAGGGCGCAGCATACCTTAACGCACCCGCCTCGGCACCGGCATACGAGCGTATAGAAAGCTCGTTGATGAAGGCTTTTAAGCATAGCCCGCTGCTGGTTGCCCCGCCAAAAACCCCGCGTATATTTGAATTGCGCCAATACCAAAGCGCCAGTGAGGCCGCCGGTAAAAAGAAAATAGAAATGTTTAACGACCAGGGCGAGATAGACATTTTTAAACGCCTTGGCTTTAAGCCTGTATTTTGGGGCGAAACCATTATTGGCCCGCAGCGCCCCAACCTTACCTATATGGTAACCTTTGATGATTTGGCAGCCAAAGAAGCCCATTGGAAGGCTTTTATTGGTGATGCTCAGTGGAAAAAAATAAGTGCCGTACCCGAGTATGCCGATGCCCTGCTGGTGAATAAGATAACATCAACCATGCTGGTGCCAACCGCTTATTCGCAGATATAAACGGGGATTTAACGCGACGGGGAAATGTTATTTTGGTAGCTTTGCAGCGCACAACCATCTAAAAACGCATGCAAGAGCCATTTGACATATTAGTGAATGGGATAGTTTATTCCGTATTTCCCGAAGAAGATAACATTTATACCATTTTTAAAGCCGGCGTGGAGTTTGGCAAGATAGAGAAGGACACGGAGAACCTGTGGCTAAAGCTAAACCCCGAAACCGAGATGCCGATGTTTGATAACGACCCCGAAACAAACCAAATTGGGCAGGCCATTACCAACTACGTACCCGAGGAAGAAGACGAGGACGAAGAGTTCGAATAAAAGGTATGCCCGGTCCCTGGTTTTAATTGTTGATGGAACACTTACTGTTATTTTAATGGTTAATAGCTATATCTGATGATTTAGCAAATCCAAACCACGTACCTCCCTCAAAAACACCACATTAAAAACCTGAGGCAACCCCTGCATAAACAGCAAAACTCCTTTCCGTAAAAATTTTAGCAGGTTTTTTTATTGAAAATTTCCTTATATGGAAAAATAAGTGTTAATTCGACACTCAATTATATAAATTTAAATATGAGTACGGATCAATATGTGATCGGGGTCGACTACGGGTCAGACTCTGTCCGCTCTGTGATTGTAAACGTTGCGGACGGACAAGAACTTGCTTCCTCGGTATTTAACTACCCCCGCTGG